>JANNWE010000189.1:0-10354 GCA_031414675.1 Cytophagaceae bacterium | reverse complement strand
TTAATAAAAAGAGCCTCGGTAAAATGGAATACAATCCCTAATATCGACTCCTGGTTAAACGAAATAAGAGGAGGAACAAATGGATAGTATTCTACTTGACACTTCTTTTTGCATTCGATTGCTAAAGAACAATGATGCATTACATCAAAATGCAAAGGATTATTTTAAATACTTTTTAGAACAAAAAGTTGAAATATATTTGTCAAGTATTGTTATAGCAGAATACTCTGTTAAAGATGATGCTAATAATTTACCTCTAGAATTTGTAAAAATTATTCCATTTGATTTTTTTGATGGTAAAACCGCAGGTGAGTTTCATTCAATCCTAATAAATAATAAGGAGCAAGTTGCCAATATTGATCGCAACGTAATTAAAGACGATTGCAAACTGATAGCTCAAATATTTAACAGAAAAATTGGAGCATACATTACAAAGGATAAAAAATCATTTGGACAAATATTTATGCCAATACAAAAAGTGAAAAGTTTTAAAATAGAATTGTTAGACTTAGAATTCCCATTGAAAGATTTTAAAGGGGAATTGTTTTAATTTTTGACCAAAAAAGTCAATACTTCCTATGGTTTTCAAGGACAGAGGACAAGAACTATTCGCTATTTCAGCGCCTACAAGTAATCGGCGGTTCGTTGGTAAATTGATTCGCTTAGCTATCGGTACCAGCTTTGATTTGTCTTTCAGAACATGTCGATAGCGGGGTAATAAACAATAAATCAGTGAAAAGTCCATTAGATTTTGGGTGGATTTTAATATATTTGAATATTATTTCAAAGTTTCCAACAATATTTAAGCTCCTACAAAAGGGATATATATGTAATAGGTGGTTTGGAATTGCGGCCATATAAACTGGTGTGGCCAATTGGGCCGGCTCCGTGGAGAGTGACGAACACTTAAGATTTTAAATTTTGACAAATGAACGAGACATCCATTATAGTTGTATTCTTATTCTTACTGACTTTATCATCGACTTCGTATGGCCAAAATCGGACAAAATCAAGTATGCCCAAACGGTCTAATGAGCAGATAGAAAAATTAGTTGGTACTTGGAGAATAATAGAATATTCAGACTTTGACTCGCTTGCAGGCAAATGGAAGGACCGATATGGTCGACAGCCAAGAGGTTATTTTATTTATACTAAAAGCGGTGTTGTTAGTATAAATATTTCAACCGACAAGCCAATCAAAGTTACGGAGGACTCGGCAAAAAGCATAAACGTAAATTATTATGAAAACTATTATAGCAATGCGTTTAGCTACTTTGGGACATATGCTGTTGACTGGAAAAAGTCTATCGTGACTCATTGTGTAAAAGGTGGCTCATTACTCTGGTATATTGACACCGACCAGCCAAGGCAGTTTACGCTAAGTGGTGATACATTAACTATTGGTGATAAGAAAACAACAAAGAGAATATTGGTAAAAGTGGACTAAAACGTTTTGTTAGCCTACTTTGACTTCGGATTTTTAATAGCGGATTTTATTCATAAGGTACGATTTCCGACTTCGACATTACCGACAGTGAGCAGTAGACGACCTTAAAGACAAACAAAACAGATTTGATAAACAAACCCCAGACAAGTAATTAACCTCAGACACTAAGCCGACTAAGAAATCCAACAGCACTCAACCAAGACTTAACTGCATTTATTAGTGACGAAACCAAAGTCAATAAAAAATCCGTTTACTTTTTTCTTCCATCCATTTCAGAAAAATTGAAAATGATGGACATGCAGCAAGGCCCTGTGCCTAACAGCACCTAAAAGATATGCATAGCAAACGAATAGGCTAGTGGTTTTACCACACCCGTTATTTTGCTTGAAAAAGTACATTAGTTCATCGAGCTTGGATGTTGACAGAAATTATTCTCCCAAATAAATTCTGATAATAATTTCCTGTTCGAAAAATATTAAGATTCGTCTTTTGTGGTTCTTACCAAGTTAATTCCAGCTATAAAAAATATTAGACCAAGTATGCCATAAATAACAACCGTTTTAACATCCTTTGTTCCACCAGAGTTATTAACAAAAAACACAGCAGTATAAATGAGCCCCCCTATTCCGAGAATAGTAAGTATTGCTCCAAAAATTCTCTTGATGTTCATACTATTTTTTATTAAGGGTTAATTATTTATACTAATGGAATTGTATTAAAAAATATGTTGAATAATATAATTTTCGAAAACAAAGATAAATTCCTTGCCTTTCAAAAATGTTATAAAATCCTTGAAATAACTTACACAATTCACACATCTTCCTTTTTGAGATCACTTAGATTGGAAGACCCCACTGCCGCACGATTGCATCGTGTGGCAACTCCGATTGAAAATCAACTACCGACTCCTATAGATACTAGCTTCGATATCCGAAAGATATTGAAGAGCTGAGCAATAAATCAATGATAAGTCCAATAGATTTTTGGGAGGATTTTAATATATTTGAATATTATTCTGAAGTTTCCAACAATATTTAAGCTCCTACAAATGGGATATATATCCATTAGGTAGTTTGGAGTTGCTGGTATACAAAAAGTTGATGGCAATGCGGCCAGATAGAATGGTCAAAACTAATGAGCGACATTCTTGTAACACAGATTCACCACGTTGATAACTGAACAGCTTCGAAACAACTTAAACTTTAAACAAAAAACGATAAATAAAAAACATTTCGTAATTTTAATACAATCTTAACAAAAAATATTATGAAGCCTTTATCTCTGATTTTTGCTACTCTCTTAATTTTTAATTCCACTGTAAAAATTTCCCAAGCCCAAGTCAGTGACAAAGTCATTGCTGGGATGTCTCTTAATCACCTTAAGCACTATGAGAATTATGTAAAACGGGAAATCAGTTCTGGAAAAATACCCGGAGCGGTAACTCTTATTACCCGAAAAGGACAAACCGTTTATAATTCAGCAATAGGAATTAGCAATTCGACCAATAAAAGTGCAATGAAAACAGACAACATCTTCTATATACAGTCCATGACCAAGCCGATTATTACTGCGGCCTTCATGATATTGTTTGAGGAAGGCCATTTTCTTTTGACTGATCCACTTTCTAAATATTTACCAGCCGCAAAGGACTTACGGATACTCAAGAACCAGGAGGAAGGGAAAACTGGAGAGACTGTAGCCTTGAAAAGAGAAATTAGCCTTGCAGACCTATTATCGCATACAGCAGGATTCAGTCATGGCTTAGGCCAAACCAAGTACGAAAAGGAAATATACGCCATATTGTCCAAGCCACACAAGACTATTCAAGAACGGGTAGACGATCTCCTTTCGGCTCCTCTATTAGGTCAGCCTGGAGAGCAATGGGCATATAGTATGGCTCCTGACATATTATCAGTTCTGATTGAGAAATTTTCGGGGCAAAGCACCAATCAATTCTTGACCGAAAGAATCTTTAAGCCATTGGGAATGAAAGACACGGGCTATAATTTAACGAAAGAACAACAAAGCAGGGTTGTTCAAGTACAAGGTGTGGATCCTGCCGGCGTTTTGACAACTCACCCGAAAATGGAAGGCAACACGGTCTGGAGCGGAGTGAATGCACTGTACTCCACGGCTGATGATTATATGCACTTTTGCCAGATGCTATTGAACGGTGGCAATTGGGATGGCAAGCAACTATTAAGTCGGAAGACTATTGAGCTAATGACTCTTAATCATTCGGAAAATTTATTTAGAACACCAGGCGAAGGCTTTGGTTATGGCTTTGCCGTAGTAAATAATCTGGTGGCCACAAATAATTTGGGAAGCAATGGAGTTTACTATTGGTCAGGAGCTTTCAATACACACTTCTTTATTGATCCAAAAGAAAATTTGATTGCTATTTTCTTCACACAAGTCAGTGCATATGATAAATATTACCATAACAAACTTAGGCAGTTAGTTTATCAAGCAATCGTTGACTAACAGTCTTTCACCAAGCCCTCAAGCTGATGCCATTGGACAGAAAGCAGACTAAGTATTTTAAAATTGTGAATGGCCGCACAGCCATCAACAAAATATTTATGCAATGGCTCGGTGACATTTAAGCTATAAGTTTTTATCTTCGTTCCACATTTGGTTTCGTGGGACAGGACTCGGCTTCGAGAAGTCACCACTGCAGAAACACAAACGGTTGACAATAATTGCAGTAAGTAAAAAAAAATTATATGAAAACAAAACTAATTTACATTTTAACAATTTGGTTTTACGCTTGTGGGCCAACTACCAGTGAAAAGACAATTTCTATTATCGATTACCGAAATGCAAAAGCTCCAAGTGTAAACGCAGATAACCATAAAGACAAGGACGTTGAAATATTTAGAACTATATTTTTGAGTGATACTTATTCTAGCATCATGTATCGACTTGACAATGGTAAATTAAGGGGTTACCAGACTTTTTTTGAATCGGCAAATAATTATGATAAGGCAACTTACAAATGGAATAATGATTCAACATTAACATTTAAATTGATTGACTCTTCCAGTAATTTAACTGAAAGTTATACCGTAACTGGTTATAAATCCACGACAGGTTTGACGAGGAATAAATAGATTTGGGAATGCAAATACTGCCAACAAGGGTTTCCAAAAATGGGGCAGACGGAAACCGTTTTTCAAATTAATGTAATTCTGTTAGGCTACAAATCCAACTTAACGTTAATAATTTAGCTTCAGTTAGCCGGTGGGAGGAATTCTAATCCCCAATAACGCCGAGCCCTTAACCGTCGTTGCCATCAATAAAACTTTTTTTGACTCAAAATCAGAAAAAAAATCCCCCTCAAAACTTTAATCAACACTTCTGCAAACAAATCAAGGGTTCTATCCCTGCCGGTTTAGCCACCTCAAGATATATCTGGAGTCGAAGAATCGTTGTTAAAAACATGTTGAGCTTTAATTCTTTAGACGTATGCCATGAATTTATTAAATTTAAACTTCAAAATATGATAATAGGATTGAAAATCCACTACCAATAGCAATCGATACTAGCTTCTATATCCGAAAGATATTGAAGAGTGGGGCTATAAATCAGTGAAAAGTCCATTTGATTTTTGGGGGATTTTAATATATTTGAATATTATTCTAAAGTTTCCAACAATATTCAAGCTCTTTCAAATGCGATATATACGCTATAGGTAGTTTGGAGTTGCGGGACCACTAAGTTATACGTCACCCAATGACCGACACTACCAAACATCAACAGTTAACTAAATGACAAAAAAGATAATTGAATTCATTGATAAGTTCGTAAAACTAACTGAAGAAGAAAGTCAACTTTTTAGTGCTTGTTTTAAAGAGGTAAAAGTTAAAAAAAGACAATTCATAGTTCAACCAAACTTTGTTGCCAAAAACAGACACTATGTTTTGAAAGGAGCATTTAGGGCTTACGTTGTGGCAGACGAAGGACAAGACCACACTATCAATTTTGCAATTGACGACTGGTGGATTACAGACTACAACAGTTATGTTTTTCAGCAACCAGCAACCATGTTTGTGGTAGCATTAGAGGATAGCACCATTTTACAAATTGACTTTGACAAAGAACAGGAATTGAAAAAATCAAACCATAAGTTTGAAACTTTTTTTAGGATAATAGCAGAACGTGGACTTGCTTCTCAACAGAGAAGAATAATATCAAACCTTACACAAACAGCAGAAGAACGATATGAAACTTTCATTTCAAAATATCCGCTAATTGTTCAAAGAGTTCCTCAATATGCTTTGGCTTCTTATTTGGGAATGACGACTGAATTCTTATCCAGAATAAGAAATAAAAGAACTAAAAAATAATGATTGAAAATTTACTTTCGGATATTCGTAATTGCATTATTTGCAAAGAGCATTTACCTAATTACCCAAAACCAATTATTAGAGCCAGTTCAAATTCCCAAATTTTAGTTATTGGACAAGCTCCTGGACAGAAAGTGCAAAATAGTGCTGTGCCTTGGGACGATGCAAGTGGAAAGACTTTAAGAGAATGGCTTAATGTAAGCAGTGAACAATTTTACGATACAAACTTGTTCGCTATTATGCCAATGGGGTTTTGTTATCCCGGAACTGGAAAAAGTGGCGACCTCCCTCCTCGAAAAGAATGTGCTGTTGCGTGGCATAAAAAAGTGATAGAGCAAATGCCAGATATTCAACTTACTTTGTTAATTGGTAAGTATGCTCAGGATTATTATTTATCACAGAAAGCTAAAGAAAGTTTGACCGTAACGGTAAAAAATCATATAGCTTATCTGCCTAATTATATTCCATTGCCTCATCCTTCCCCAAGAAATAATATTTGGCTTAAAAAAAATATTTGGTTCAAAATGGATGTAATTCCATTGTTACAATCCTCGGTAAAAGCCATTTTAAAAAGTTGAACTATATCAACTGAATTTCCTAAACTACTTCATTTTTTATCGTTGTAAGTCATCGGACCTTTGTATCGTCAATAATGACAAACAAAATTTAAATAAATGGTTCAATGACAACATTAGAAAAAAGAACTTACACAGTTCCAACAAGGGCAGAAGTATCTGCAAACAATCAGGGAATTTTCGATAACCTTCACAAAGGCTTAGGCTTTGTTCCAAACCTTTACGCTTATTTCGCTAAAAACGAAACAGCGTTGGGCGATTATATGTCGTTACAAAATCGTAAAAGCACATTAAAAGGAAAAGAAAGAGAGGTAATTAACCTAGTAACTAGCCAAATTAACGGTTGCCGTTATTGCCAATCTGCACATACTGCATTAGGCAAAATGAATGGATTTACAGAAGAACAAATTTTAGAAATTCGTGAAGGTTCAGCAACATTTGATAGCAAGTTAGACGCTTTGGCAAAATTCACCGCATCGGCAGTTGAAAACCGTGGACGTGCCACTGAAGAAAGTAAAGCTGCATTTTTTGCTGCAGGATACGATGAAGCCAATATGATTGATGTAATTATTGTTGTAGGTGATAAAATAATTAGTAACTATTTACACAACTTAACAGAGTTTGAAATTGACTTTCCAGTTGCTGAAAAAATATAAATTATCTCGAAAAGGTGATATATTCCTACAACATATCACCTCTTTTAAATTTATAAACAATGGAACTCTTTTTAAAATATTACACCCTTGACTGGATAGCAACAAGTTTAAGTTTATTAGCCGTTTACTTACTGGGCAATAAGAATAAATATGGGTTTGTCAGCTTCTCAATAGCAAATACCTTATGGATATTTCTTGGGTTTTTCCTCATGGATAGCTTAGGAATTGGAATAGGAAACATCGTGTTTTTAATAATGAACATTAGAGGCTATATATCTTGGAAAATAACAAAATAAAATAACAAAAATGAAAGACATCGGATTTCACGTATCGCTAATGGGGTTAGCGTTAATCTTAATATGGATTGGCTTATTCAAATTTACTCTTACAGAAGCCAAAGCCATTGAACCATTGATTGCTAATTCTCCATTTATGAAATGGATGTATAACATCGCTTCTATAAATGGCGTAAGTAAAATTATAGGCACCATTGAAGTGATTACAGGATTACTTTTGCTTCTAAATTATTTTACCCCTTATGGTGGACTTGCTGGTGGTTTTTTGGCATCTGCAACCTTTATCGTGACTTTAAGTTTCATATTTACTACACCAAACGCCATTGAAAAGATTGACGGTTTTATCTTACCAGATGCATTTATTCTGAAAGACATCATGGCTTTGGGTATTTCAATCACAATTTTCATAAAGTCATTCTACGAAATATACAGACAGTAATTTAAGAAATGATATTGGAAATATCCCTTTTCTTATTCAGATTATTCGAGCATATTTTCTTGGATTAAAAAAAAAGCGATGAATAATTTATTTACGCCTCTAAAAATAAGAGGAATAGAACTTAAAAATAGAATTGTAATGTCACCAATGCAACAATACAGTTCAGAAGATGGCTTTGCAACCGATTGGCATTTGGTTCATTTAGGTAGCAGAGCCGTAGGCGGAGTAGGTTTAATTATTACCGAAAGTGCATCCATAAACCCAATAGCAAGAAGCACAAACAATGATATTGGAATGTGGAAGGATGAACACATTGAAAAGTGGAAACAAATCAATTCTTTTATCCATCAACAAGGGACAAAAACAGCAATGCAATTGGGACATTTTGGAAGCAAGGCAAGTCGTTCTCATCCCAACGAAGGATTTAACTATTTAGAAAAAGAAAATGGAGGCTGGGAAACAGTTAGTTCAAGTTCAATAGCACCTTTTGCAGGCATGAGTGTTCCAAAAGAATTATCAATTGAAGAAATTAATGACATAAAGATGGATTTTACAGATGCCGCTTTAAGGACTGTTAAAGCAGGTTTTGACATCATTGAACTACATTTTGCACACGGATATTTAGTGCATCAATTTCTTTCAAAACTTATTAATCATCGCACAGACATATATGGCGGTAGCTTTGAAAACCGCACCCGATTAGGACTTGAAATCGTTGAAGCCATTCGACAAGTTATTCCAAATGATTTGCCTTTGTTTGTAAGAATTTCAGCGGTTGATTATGTAGAAAACGAGAATACTTGGACAATTCAGGATAGTATTGAATTTTCTAAATTACTAAAATTAGCAGGGGTAGATTTAATTACTGCATCTGCTGGTGGTTTTTCATGGGTTGACAAAAGCAAACTATCGGAAGGCTATCAAGTTCCTTTTGCAAAAGAAATAAAAGACAAGGCAGATATCCTAACAGGTTCAGTCGGACTAATTACGAAACCTAAAACGGCAAATGAAATAGTAGAAAATAACGATGCAGACTTAGTAATAATAGCAAGAGAACATTTGAGAAACCCTTATTTTACAACAAATGCAAGTATAGAATTGGGTTTGAAAACAGAATCACCTTGGCAGTATAAAAGAGCTTACTTGTAGACAAATCTATCAGGTGAGAAAAGAAGGGCAAACGCATAAGAGCAGTTTGGCTAAAGTGGTGGTTAACTGCTTCGTATGACAGTTTTTCGTATATTTGAAGTGCGTGCTTGCTAGGAAATTATGTAGTAAAACGCCACCTTCGCCAAGCTGCAAAACGATGGCTGCCATTTTGGGAACACTGTTCACTTAAAACTGACGAGCATTGAAAACACATTTTTCACGATAATTATAGCATCAGATTATTTGGACATTGAAAAGACAAAAGCCAAAGCGGACATAGTCAAAAAATATGTGCTTGACCTTTGAGACAAAGTTTTAGTTATTACTTCTTAGCGACAACACCACTTTGACAATCCAATGGACAGCTACTATGATGACTTTAAAATTGCTGTTGCTTATAGCGAAAAGCAAAACACCGATAGCGTAAATTATTTTTCCAAGTTCAACTTCCAACTCATAGAAATATGTTACGCTTACTTTAATTGCGACAAGCAAAGCAATATCATTCGGGACACAGTGTTTGACGAGAAAGTTATAAGAAAGAAATTACCTTCTCTTTCATAAATGTAGGAATGATACAACTCATTTCCTAAATTATGTAATGCTTTAAAGTATCCATCTTTTCATCTTTGCAGCGTAACAATTCAGTTACAAACTAAAATTATTAAAATGGAAAATAAAAAAATTGAAAGCTGCATTGAAGCTTGCGAAACATGTGCAGAGGCATGCGAAACTTGCTCAACAGAAAACAAAGGCAAAGTTGGAATGGAACATTCCGTAGAACTTTGCATCGCTTGTGCTGACGCTTGCAATGATTTAGTTGCTGCAAGTAAAACAAATTCAGACCTTGATGCTCTCTGCAAGAAATGTGAAGATGCTTGTAATGCTTGTGCAACGGAATGTGAAAAACATTCTGAAATGAAACATTGCAAAGAATGTGCGGACGCTTGCCGCAAATGTGCAGCTGAATGTAAATCTATGCTTGCAGTAGCGGCATAATTAAATCGCCTCCACTGATGTAAGTTGTAGATTTTTATTTTCCGCAAGAGATAAGCTCGTGCTTGTAAGTGCTAATGTGCTTGCAAGCATATTTTATTTTTACATCCTCCCCATTTGACACAGACGAGTAATTTATGTAAATCGCTTTAAATTACCTTTGTGCCGTAATTGACTTACACCCTTTCTTGGATAGAGCAAAACGGCAGCTAATAACTAAGCTTTCGTCGTGTCCGCAGGACATGCGATGAAAGCGATGTTGAACTTAACCTTCGTTAGTTTTTCACCGTTTCTTTCTCGCTATGGGTTTTTCGTCATGTTTCGTTTTGTATTTACAAACTTTGCTCTTGTAATTTCATAGTTTATAGTACTTCAAAAACTTATTTCAATGCAATAGATACTCGTTTTCCTTTTCCTTTGGACATAGTTTCCCTTACCCAAGCTCAT
>JANNWE010000188.1:0-5791 GCA_031414675.1 Cytophagaceae bacterium | reverse complement strand
GCGTTACTGGTTTTCATACGTGAGGTCTTCCTACATCTCCAATAAAAAGGGTATCTCCAGTTATCAATGCATGTTCTTTCCCTTTTTCATCAATAAAAAGATTTGTGGTACTTTCCATGGTATGCCCTGGTGTATGAATTGCTTTAACTTTACAATTTCCTACTTCAAATATTTGATTATCTACCGCGATGGTTGCATCAAAAGAGGGTTTTGCAGTTGGGCCATACACAATTATCGCCCCTGTTTTTTCTGCTAAATCCAAATGGCCACTCACAAAATCGGCATGAAAATGGGTTTCAAATACATATTTGATTTTAGCATTATCTTTTTCGGCCCTATTAATATAAGGCTGCACTTCTCTGAGTGGGTCAAAAATTGCAACTTCGCCATTGCTTTCAAAATAATAGGCGGCATGTGCCAAGCAACCCGTATAAATTTGTTCTATTTTCATTTTTTGTTATTGTAAAGATAAATCTACTTGTTATAATATTTCCAATTTTTATTGGAATCTGTCATTTTCAGTGCATTTGTTTGATCAAAACTGTTTCATTGGACTAAATTATTTCAAAATTAATTGTACAAATTTCGAGGTTTTTTAAGACAATTAAAATGACAATAATCAGGTTAAATAAATTTGATTATTAATGGAATAAAGTGTCCTAAACAATAGGCGCAAATAAATGAAATCAGTCCAAATTTTAGGAAATTATAACTAGATGTCAGATAATTGACCTTACCTTACTTTACAAAAAAGCCGAGAGAAACTATGCTATTTTTGATTGTTTTTATTAAGTATGAAATTGATTACCAAGGCTCTTCCTAAAAAAAAGAAAGGGAATCCATGTTGCACAAAATCAAACCAATCTAGTGCTTTCATTCCTATAGCTCCGCCCATTATCCAGCGAACTTTACCAAAAATATGTGGTTCTGGAACAAACGGAGCAAGCCCTAAAGTTAGACTGACTACCAACCATAGTTTCCAATTGTTAAGGTTTTTTTTCATAATTATTTACGGTTTATAGCCCTGAATTTTCCATGACATACACTTGCACATCTCTTAAAGAAAATAATTGCTTGGGCTCCATCTCAAATCTTCTAAATTCAATGTTAAGTTTGCCTTTTTCATTTTTAAAGTAATTAAGGTAACAAAAACTGCAGGTAGGAGCAAATTCCAAGGCTGATAAATATTTCATTTTTATTTTCAATCGACCAATAAATTCATTCAAAAAAAAAATATGTAAATGCCTATATTTTTTATTTAATAACATAAATTGGAATCGATTTCTTCAAAAACAAATACGTTTTAAAAACTATTTTTAATTAGTTTGGTAGTTTATCTTTCAATAAACCATAGACCCAAGTTCCTGCAACTGCACTTAGCAACGTGGCAATTACCACCAAATAGCCACTACCAATTTGTGCGAAAAGTGGTCCCGGACAAGCACCCGTGATAGCCCAACCTAAACCAAAAATCAAACCACCATAAATCTGTCCTTTTTGAAATTTCTTCGGGTGAAAATCTACAGTTTCGCCTGCTATTGTTTTGATATTAAACTTTTTAATTAGAAATACCGAAATCATTCCAACCACAACCGCACTACCAATAACCCCATACATGTGGAAACTTTGTAAACGGAACATTTCTTGGATACGAAACCAAGAGATAATTTCGGCTTTAACGAACACTATTCCGAACATTATACCTACAATCAAATATTTGATATTGTCGGTCCAACTCTCGGCAATCTTCATATCATTGGGGGCTTCACAAACAAATGGTTGTTCGTCTTGCCCGAGTTCAACTTTATTTTCTATGTTTTTCATTGAATTTTTTTATTTTAAAATAATTGGAAAATGAGCGGCATTAGTAAGTGAGTCATGACGAAGCCACCTACCATAAAACAACAGGTAGCGATTAGCGATGGAAGTTGTAAGTTAGAAAGCCCCATTATGGCATGACCAGACGTGCAGCCACCAGCATAACGTGTGCCAAAACCCACCAAAAAACCTCCAAAAACAAAGAAAATGATTCCTTTTATGGAAAATAAAGTTTCGAGTGAAAATAAATCTGCAGGCATTAATCCAGAAAAATCTTGAATTCCTAAAGCTTTTAAATCTGAAATTGTTGCCTCCGAAATAACAATTGTATTAGGGTTTTCTAAGAAATTGGTGGCAATAACTCCACCAAAAAATACACCTAATACAAAAATCAGGTTCCAAATTTCTCTTTTCCAATCATACTTGAAAAAAGTAATATCGGCAGGAAAACAGGCTGCACAAATGTGGCGAAGCGAAGAAGAAATACCGAAAGATTTATTGCCAATCAATAAAAGTGTGGGTACAGTAAGTCCAATAAGTGGGCCTGCAACATACCAAGGCCAAGGTTGAACAATGAATTCAAAAATTTGTTTCATACGATTTTGTTTAATAATGATAATTGATAATTAAGTTTAAATGAGTCATGTCAATTTTGTTGAAAACGAAGCAGTCATTTTTTGGAATTTCGCCAAAATCATCTTTCCGAACAACCAATAGTAGTACATTAAGTCCTTTCAAATAATGGTCAAATTGATAAGTTAATCCTAAATTAATTTGGGTGTAGGACGGCATTCCATATTTATTCAATGAGAAATTCGTTACTTCTGGTAAAGAAAATAGACCACCACTTAACTCAATTTTGATGTGTTTTTCAGGCTTGTAAAATGTATTAATTGTAGTTGCTGTTACATCGCCAAAGCCTTCGTTTCTCTCCCGTGGCATAAAGGTATAAAAAGGTTCACGACCCCATTCTCGTGGCATGAGATAACGCCCTTGTTTAGTTATGCGAGTGATATTCAAAAACCAATCATATTTGACAGTTTGTTGTCCAACTCGTCCAGAAAACACTTTTGATTCGCTATTAATTTGGGTATATGCTTTTTTTGGGTCTGAATTTCCGCCATTTCTCACGGCATTTTGTTGAATATATTGTCCGCCTACCAACCAGTTTTTACCTGCGATTGACTTTGATTTCCATTCGATTTTTAGTTGAGCCGTATTGAGTATGTTATCGATATACGTATCCCAAAACTGAATATTCAGTTGTTTTTTCTGATACGTTGATCCAATTATTCCCATACCAGCCGACTCAACATTATTTTTATACTGTGAAGGTTTTCCATAGACATCAACTCCGACTGGATAAATTCCGATGCTTTCTCCAGTGTCAAACCACCTTACTGTCGAACGAGGTGAGATTCGCCAAATATACTCGCCATGAAGGCTTAGATTTTTCCATTCTTTTACTTCCAATGCGGCAGCTTCGATAAGTGTTGGATGCATTCGACCATCTTGAGGATTGATAAAAGGGGTTTGTGGAATTTGTCGCCCAATTGTTAAAATAGACTTTTTCCCTACGTGAATCTTTAAGAATAATTCTTCGAGACGGTCTAAATCTTCGTGGTCATTTGGACGTTCAATATCAAATAATCCAATTTCATAACGATTTACTTGGTTTGTTTTTGGGTCAGCTTTTGATAAATCAGAAGATTTTAGATTAAACATAAAAAAACCACTCATTCCTACCTGAAAATGTTTTAAAATCTTTGGGGTTTCATAGCCAATACCCGCACCAATTCCCCAGGCATAATAGTCAGTCAAGTCTTCTTTATTGATTGTTCCCGATAGATAGGAACGAGTATGACCATAAAATCGTCCTTTAGCAAAAAAATAATTGATTGTATTTGTATCTTTCTCTACCTCATGATGAGCATGAATACCTTGGGCATTTGCAAAATTTATGCAAATAAAAAATGACCAAAATACATAATAAAAAATGATTCCTCTCATGAATTGATACTATTGAAGGTACAAAAGTATTGTTCATAAGATTTTAAATTCGTGACATATGTTACATAGAAAAAATATTAATAATTCTTTTTTATTCTTTACCCGAATGCAGCAAAAAAAAAGTATTCAATAAGTTTCACCTCATTGAATACTTTGTGCTAATTCACTAAAATAATTGGTTGTTGTATTCGAAATATTTTTAAACAAATTGATAATCTACCCCCGAAACTTGACTTAATAAATCTTGTGGACCATCTAAAATCTTAGCATCGTGCCTTAAAATAGGTGTAACTGGTGAGAATTTTTGTAAATATTCTTTCATCATGCTGTGCAGAGTAAAAGCCGTATTTTTACCTTCTTTTACACCTTTCATGCGGCAAAGCATGTCGTCAGGATCGCCGTCACGTTCACATGCACACAATACATAGCTTTTGGTTAAATCAAGTGCTTGGTCGGCAATCGTAACTTTTTGTACACGATGTCCAACTCTTTCAAAAGCTTTAAACTCCACTTGCATTCCTTTAAAGCGAATTAACCAACCACCAAAACGCTTTGAAGCATCTTGCGCAAATACATTTTGAAGCTCTTTTTCGAGCCATTCCATGATTTGCTGACCAGTTGCCTTGGCGGTTCGGATGGTAGAATCAACGGGCAGCATATCAAATAAATACCCTTCTGTAATTGCAACTTTCCCATCTTTTCCGGCTGTGCGAGGCGGGCAAAAACGGAAGCCATTTGATAGCACCACATCGGCATTGACTCTCCATTTGAGGGCATCCACAATCATTGTGTCGATGGTGTTTTCTACTACAAAATTTCGGTAAAGCGGCACGGTACTATACCCCAATACTTTGTTAATGTCTTCTTTAAATGGCTTTTCTATTTGTTCAATTATAGCTAAAACTTCTTTTTTTGCAGGAAATTTCTGGGGATTTACTTCGATAAGTTCGTATTTTTCCCCTTTAATTTTTCCATTTTCAACTTTTAAATCCAGTCTTCCAACGAATGACCCAAAAGCCCCTGGTTCTACGATTTTTGTATATTCGGCTTGAATGGGTTTACGTACTCTCTCGTGGGTATCTGCTCCGAAAATATAGTCTACCCCTTTGCAATCGGGGTTATTTCCGAGAGCAATTTGTTGCGAAAGTCCAAGGTGTGAAAGAATAATTACGAAATCGCATTGTTCTTGCTCCTTCAATATGTCTACGTATTGTTTCAGGTTTTCTTCTGGTTTTGTATAAATTATTCCTTTGCTATAAAGTGGCGACTGGCGAATTGGCACGAGATGGTCGGTATAACCCAAAATACCGATTTTTACACCCAAGCGATGTACAATTTGGTATGGTTGGAAAATTAACTCTCCTTTTTTATTATCGCCTAAATCGTGATACATATTCGCACAAACCTTTGGGGCAAGCAAGCCCCCCATGAGTTTTTGCATGTTTTTTTTGTAGTAAACCACTTCCCAGTTTCCTGGCAAATACAAGTCATAATTGAGGGCATTTAGCAAAGGAACAAAAGCTTGTCCTGTAGTTTTTACAGAAAGCAAACTGCCCTGAAACATATCGCCTGTGTCAATAGTGATGGTGTTTTCCGGATTTTCTTTTTTTAAAATATCCAGTGCAGAAGCTAAATGAGCGTAACCGCCTGTTTTGCGGAAAGTCAGTTTATTGTTTTCCCAAAATAACTCATCATGAGCGTGAAGTTGACAATGAACATCAGTAGTTTGAAGAAAAGTGATAGTTCCGTTTTTATTTTCAGATTCTAAATCTTGCCTTCCTGATAGCGTATTTTCTGCTTGATTTTTTCCCAATATGGTAATTGGACTACTAACAGCGACAGATGCTAGTAAACTTTTTTGTAAGAAATTTCTTCTTGATTGCATTTTTGTTGTTATTTAAAAACCCGCTTTTATATACGACCATCCATCTTCTTCTTTCAGCACAATTTCGGCAATGCCCAC
>JANNWE010000187.1:0-3849 GCA_031414675.1 Cytophagaceae bacterium | reverse complement strand
TATCATTTAATGTAACTTAATTTCAATTCAATGATTCTAGGAAGTTCAATTTTGTTTAACCCAAAAAATATAATGGAAAATCGGCTATTATTTTATTTTGCTGCAAGTCCATTTCAATTCTCAATCAATTGTTTCTCGATACCATTTCTCTTGAATTTTATGCCCTTTTTGTCAAATCGTGCGACTAAGCGTTCATTTCGTCTAAATGTCTATTGAGCTTTTTGGTTTTAATTCAGTTATACTTTAAATAGAAGAAATAATTTTTATCAAATTATACTTGAATTCATCGAATAAATAAATCAAATAGTTTAGAGTAAAAATTAGAAAGTAGTATTAAAGTATGTTCTAAATTTTGGCAAGTTGATGGTCTTCTTAATGAAAAGGAGCATAAAACTTTAGTTTTATACTCCTTTTTTAATTTGGCAATTATTAGACTATTGAATTGACCTTTCTAAAAATCACTCTTTTTCATAAGTTTGATTCCTCTATAGACCCTGAATGCTCCATAAATTATAAGCAGTGTTCCAAGAGAATAGGCCACAATTTCATTATCAATAACCGTTAAAAACCATTTTTCTTTAATCACAAATCCTCCAAAAACCATATAGGCAAGACCGATAGCAATCAATAAAAAGTCTTTTATCTTATCAATTATGAAATTTAAATCTTTCTTCATTAATCCAATTTATACACAACTGGCATATTGTAAAACACCCTAACGTTTTTACCATTTTGGCGTCCAGGATTCCATTTCGGCATAGACTTGATAACTCGAATTGCTTCTTCATCACAACCAAAACCGATACCCTTCAATACTTCAACATTACCAATCGAACCATCTTTTTCAACAACAAATTTTACAAAAACCCTTCCGGCTACATTAGCTCTTTGAGCAGAGGCTGGATATTTAATATTGTTTCCTAAGAATTTATACATTTCTGATATTCCTCCAGGAAACTCTGGGTTTTGTTCTACCGCAGTGAAGATTTCTTCTTCTTTGGGTTTTTCAATTGCCACTATCTTTACTTCCTCAGGAGGAGGTGGAATAAATGCTTCAACTACATCTGCACCTTCAACAGTTTTGTTAGATATTACCGCTTTCTCAATTTTTTCAGCGGGAGGTGGCGGCTCTTCAACCAATACTTCTTCATCTTTCTTAGGCTCAGGAGGAAGAAATTTGATTTGTGCAACTTCAGGCGGTGGTTCTACCGGGGGCGGCGGTGGCGGCGGTGGAATTACTAGAGGATCCTCTGGTTTTTCCTCCTGCATCTTACTCAAATCAATTTCAACTTCTGTCAAATCTTCTTTGTCTAAATTTGGCAAAATATAGTTTTGATAGGTGTAAGCTCCTCCAAAAACCAACATAAATAAACCAATACCATATACCATAGCCCGGTTTATATAGCTTTTATAATTTTTCCTTAGGTAATATGCTCCGTATTCTTTGTTACGGTTTTCAAATACCATATCATCTAAGGTTACTTTTTCTTGATTGTTACTCATAGTTTTTTAGTTTAACCTTAGTTTAATTACTTTTTTTCGGAGTTTTAGTTTTTTCTTCTAAAACTGTTTTCTCTACAGGAGTTAGATCCACTAATGCAAAAAGTCTGTTTCCTGTTATTTCCATTTCATCTAGTATATCTACTGTGTTTTTGAAAGTAGCCAAGTCAGAAGGTTTTATTACAATAGTAAATTTGGATGTATCGATAGCAGCTGCTCTGCGTTTCATAATATCCATTCTAATTCCAGTTTCAGAATAATCAGATTCATTTAATACCTCTGGAGTTAATTCATCCATTGTTTTTTGATGCCAGAAAATTCTATCGTCTTTTCCCATTACAATAGTAATAGTATTAGATAATTTAATTTCACTGGTTTCTGGTTTATCCTCATCGTTTTTCTCGGGCATGTTTAGCTTCATCATGTTTGGTTTGCTAAACGTGGTAGTAAACATAAAGAAAGTAATTAGGAGAAAACCTAAGTCCACCATTGGTGTCATGTCTGGTTTCCCTGAGTTTTTCTTTGATCTGACTTTACCACCTTTCCCACTATCTTTTTCTTGTATCTCTGCCATTTTATTGAAATTTTACGGAAA
Organism: Cytophagaceae bacterium; assembly: GCA_031414675.1. Taxonomy (GTDB): domain Bacteria; phylum Bacteroidota; class Bacteroidia; order Cytophagales; family Spirosomataceae; genus Leadbetterella. The sequence goes on along the minus strand of JANNWE010000187.1, from coordinate 1,754 downwards.
AATTATTCGCCTTTAGTGATTAATTTAAACTTATACAGTTTGGCTTTTCCTAGTTCATCAAATAGAATTTTGACAGCAGGGTAATTAGTTTTTACGTCACCCCTAATAGCCAAGCTACCCGACGGGTTAGTTTCCATATATGTTTTTACCCAATCTACAAGCTCTGTATTCACTGAATCACAAGGGATTCCTTCCAATTTTACTTTTTCTCTTTGTCCAGCGGCTAATCCTAAATAGGATTTAAGTCCCTCTTTTCCTACACCAATCTCAGCAATTTTAGAATATTCATTTTGATCTTTTATGGTAAGACCCATATTGAATTTTGTATTCAGCGCATTAATGAAAGAGGTACGTTCTCTGCTATCAGTTATTCCAAAGTAATATTTACCAGTTCCATCTATTGAGATGGTGCCAATATTCTTTTCCTCCGCAATAAATTTTGAAACTGATGTCGGAGTAACAATTGTAACAGTTTCTTGACTTTTAAACTGGGTAGTCATGATAAAGAAAGTCAATAATAAAAATGCTACGTCACACATGGCGGTCATATCCATGGCCGGTCCATGTCGTTTAGGTTTTACTGCTCCCATGTATTATTATATTTTTTAATTTGAGAATAGTTTTTCATTTTAGTTATGAGAAGCAAAATTTTGTTGTAAACTCATGCCAATCTCATCTATTTTATAAGTCAAAGTATCAATTGCAGAAGTAAAATAGTTGTAGAAAATAATGGCAATTGCTGAAGTACCAATTCCTAAACCAGTGTTAATAAGTGCCTCTGCAATACCTTGAGCAAGAGCAGCCGCATCAGGTGAACCACCACCATCACCAAGTGCAAAGAAAGACTTAATCATACCAATTACAGTACCTAAAAGAGCGACTAATGTAGATACAGACGCTAAAGTTGAAAGGATTGTAAGGTTTTTCTCCAACATTGGAAGCTCCAAAGAGGTAGCTTCTTCGATTTCTTTTTGAAGAGCTGCTAATTTTTGTTCTTTGTTAAGTGCACTGTCACCTTGTAGTTGAGCATACTTTTCTAAAGCCGTTTTAGTAACATTTCCAACAGTTCCTTTTTGTTTTTCGCACTCTTTCATAGCGTCGGGTATGTTGTTAGCATCAAGATTTGCTCTTACTTTCCGAACAAATGCATCCAAATCTCCTGATCCACTTGCTTTTCCTAAGGTAATAAATCTTTCAATAGAAAAAACTAAAACAACCAACATAAATGTAATCAAAAATGGAACAATAATACCTCCTGAATAAATAATTCCCATGAAGTTTTTAGGGTCATGTAATTTTTCTGGATCTCCAAAATTAGATGGCGAACCAAGAATGAATTTGAAAATTAAATAAGATACGACTGCTAGAATAGGAATAACAATTCCAGGGTTTATACCTGATGATTTTTTTGCTGCATTTGCAGCGGTTGCTTTCGACTTTTTTTCCATTTGATTAGAAAATTTTTAGGGTTTTTGAAAATTGATTAAACTTTTTTTAAATTTTGGTCAAATATAAATAATTTTAATGCTGTGCCGCAACTAATTTACTTAAATTCTTTGGCAATTCTAATTAAAAACATTCAAACTTAAAATTATTTAATAAATAAATTTTATTTTATTTATTAAAAACAAAAAATATTTTCAGATTGATAATTTAGAATTTAATTTATTTTTGTGTTTTAGGCTTAAAAATGAATTACTTATACTTTTTATTTGGCTAATATCATTTTTACATTATTTTTTTTTGGATTTCGC
>JANNWE010000186.1:0-2791 GCA_031414675.1 Cytophagaceae bacterium | reverse complement strand
TTTTGCGGTCTCAACTTTTGCCCAAACTTTATTGGTTATTTCATCCCCAGTATCTTTTCGTTGATTCATGCGGGCGGCATATTTGTCTATCCATCCAAAATCGTCTAAACCTAAATAACTGTCAGCAATTGTATTGGAAATAGAAGAAAAAAGTCCAGCCCCACCATTTTCAGTATTAGTTAAAATTACGATTCCAAAATTCAAATCGGGATACATGGTCACAATAGAAAGCATTCCTGGTAAACCGCCAGTATGTGATACTTTAAAATTCCCTTTCACATCTGATAAATCCCATCCTAATCCATAGCCGTTGAAATGAGAATTGTATCTTGGATTCGGATTAGTCGGCAAAACAGTATGTAACCTCCACATCTCATTGTGATTTTTTAAAGAAAACAGCGAAGATTTCAATTCAATCCCATATTTACCTTTATCCAAACGCACAATCATCCATTTACTCATATCCGCTACATTAGAGTAAATACCTCCAGCTGCACTGCCCATCCTAATATCGTAAGCATCAATTGTTTTTATAATGCCCGATTCGGATGAATGTGGTGTTACTAAGTTGCTTTTATCTTTTAACAAACTTCCCACAAACGTATTATTCATTTGCAAGGGCTCAATAATTCTTTTTTGTACGAATAACTCATAACTCATGCCACTGGCTCGGGCTATGACCTCTCCAGCAACTATATACAATAAATTGTCGTAATCAAATTGGGTTCTAAAGGCGGACGTTGGCTTAAAATGTTGAAAACTAGTAACCACATCTTTAATTGTGAAGTTTGAGCCATCAGGGAAAAACATCAAGTCGCCAACGCCCAATCCAAGTCCGCTACGGTGTGTTGATAAATCTTGGATATTAAAATTTTCAGTTACATAATCGTTGTACATTTTAAACTCGGGAATATGATTTTTTACCTTATCTGTCCATTTTAGTTTTCCCTCCTCTTCTAAAATAGCCAATGCAGTAGTTGTAAATGCTTTGGAATTGGAGGCTATCTGAAAATTGGTTTTTTCGTTCACAGGTTTATTGGTAGTAATATCTGCCATTCCATAGCCTTTTGAGTGAATCACTTTTCCATCTTTCACAACGGCTACAGAAGCACCGGCCACCTTGAATTTGGCCAAGGCATCTGCTACTAGTAAATCAATTTTTTCAGAGGATATTTGAGCAAAAGTCGAGTTGAACAAAAACGCAAAGGCGAGGAAGAAGGTTATTTTTTTCATTTTTTTAAAGTTTAATTTCAAAAACTATTTGATTTTTGTTTTTAAGTTTTCACTCTTCAAATCATTTAAAACTAATAAAGTTATTGACAAAATAGGAAAATGCATAAGAAATCACCAATCTTTTACCATATTATCAACGTAATAAGCCCTATTGTTCATCCAACTTTTCATTCTTGAAATTTCAGAAGGATAGTCTGTGTAGGTATTGAACCATTTTCCATTGTCGCTATTTCTAGATTTTTCTATTGCTTTTGAATATACATCTATAAATTCCATCACCGAGCCATATTTAGTTGCTCTGAATTCTTCCCATTTTGTTTTAAAGAGACTTTTAAATTTAGGATCTAAAAAAAACCTAGAGAAGAACCTTGTTCCTTCTGAACTAGATTTCCAAAATAATTCATTGGATGAAGAGATGAAATAAGAATTAGGTTTATATGAAAACGCCCAATCAAAATCCCATACAGGACCCATATTAAACTTTCCAGTTTCATTTTTGTGCATAAAAACACTTTTTGGATGGTTAAGCTCTTGGTTATCTGTCAAGTAGCTAACAATCATAAAATTACACAAAGATTCAATATCTATAAAGTCTGTATAGTTTGTGTTAGGAAATTGGGTAGAGAATACACTAGTTTCCAATTTATCGAAACTTTCTTTTATATTGTTTAAATCATTGTCTTTTAAAACTTTAGGATATTTAATATTAATAGGCAAAGAATATTTACTAGATCTAAATTTATTAGAATCATTATAATACTTGTCTAGCTCTAAAATTATCCCCTTATCATCTATTTCTACTCTAGTTTCCTCTTTTTCAATTTGCTCTGTTAATAAATATAAACCGAGAAAACTACCGTTTAATTGAACTTCAACGGGCTTAAATTTAGATGTAAAAGGCATCTGCAAAAGTTCTGCAATGGTAAAAGCGGTAGCATTTAAAATGTGGTTTTTGTCTAAATAATTAGCAATAAGGAGCCAATCTTTATCGGATCCAAATGAAAACAAATCTACCGAATTGTTAAATTCAATATGGTAAGGTTTCTTTTGATATGCCCAAGTAGTGTTTCCCCTCCCTTTAATCTTTATTCTCTCTTTAAAACTTTTGTATTTTTTTAAACCTACAATACTCAATTCAGCATCAATATATTCTGTTCTAGAAACTACGTTTTGACCGTTTTTGGTTTGAATTTTAACTAACGGAATTTCACGGTCTGGTAAAATTATAGTTTCGTGAATATCAGTATTTTTACACGCGAAAGCTACCAACAGCAAGAAAGTAAATTGAATGCACTTTTTCATTTATAATTTATTTCATTTGAAGGTCAACCCACTAAATATCGTTTATTTTTTAAAAAAGAATTCAGCAAATGAAATAGCTCTACTAACTATTAATTTCATTGTATTTAGATGCATTTTTAATCAAATATATTTATTTTTTCTATTTTAACCCAAAGAATACAAAATTTGAAGATAAGTTAGCAAATATGGTGTTTGAGTTTTAAGATTAAAAACTCTTAGTAAAAATCACATAAAAACGCTATACTCAGGTCTTAAT
>JANNWE010000185.1:0-8294 GCA_031414675.1 Cytophagaceae bacterium | reverse complement strand
TAAATAAAATCTTTTGGTATAATCATCATAATATTAAGCCCTTACAGGGCTTTTGATTTGAAAGGGGTACTTTTTGTTACTAATTTTGAATCCCTACGGGATTATTGATTATCAGATACTTAACATTTAAAAGTTCCTTTTAATTAATTTAATCGGACACTAGTAATTTATAATTAGCTCTACAGCAAAATACTTATTTTCATTGTTAAGGAGAATAAATGGAATATGAATCCCTATTTCTTTGACATTTAAGAAAAAATGTAGGATTTTGAAAACCGAATATAAGACTCTCCATTTTTTTTAGTTTATTTTAGAATTCAAGAATTTTATTTTTTCTATATCAGGTATTCTACACAATTTTTGTAAATTTATAGCTAAAATCATTCCTTGAATGTCTTCAGCCCAAACTCCAAAAATTTTTACAGGTTTAAAACAAAAAAAAGAAACACCAAAGCTGGCAGTAGGCTGGCAGGGAATTTATGCTAGTATGCAACATGTTTTTGGTGCTATGCCGGTGTCTAGAGGTTTGAAGTCTTTATTGAATTTAAACCAAAAAGGAGGAATAGATTGCCCCAGTTGTGCTTGGCCAGACCCTGATGGGAATAGATCTGCAATGGGTGAGTTTTGTGAAAATGGGGCAAAAGCAATTGCTGACGAAGCCACTACTTTTAAAATAGGACCTGCATTTTTTCAAAGATATGCTGTAGAAGAAATGGCAGAAAAATCAGATTTTTGGTTAGGTAAACAAGGAAGGCTAACTGCTCCAATGGTTTTAAAGGAAGGAAGCAAAAATTATGAACAGATATCTTGGGAAAATGCATTTGAATTAATTGCTAAGGAATTAAAAGCTTTAGATAGTCCAAACGAAGCTATTTTTTATACTTCTGGTAGATCAAGTAATGAAGCTGCTTTTTTGTACCAATTGTTTGTTCGAGCTTTTGGCACAAACAACTTGCCTGATTGCTCCAATATGTGTCATGAATCTAGTGGAGTGGCACTAAATGAAACCCTAGGAATTGGGAAAGGCTCCGTGACATTAGACGATTTTGAAATGGCGGAAGTAATCCTAATTATGGGGCAAAACCCTGGGACAAACCACCCTCGAATGCTTACTAGTCTTGAAAAAGCAAAGGAAAATGGTGCAAAAATAGTTGCCATAAATCCTCTTTTCGAAACTGGACTGCTTGGTTTTAATAATCCACAAACCATTAATGGTTTGCTAGGTAATGGGACTTCTATTGCCGATTTATATCTTCAAATACGAATAAATGGAGATTTAGCACTGCTTAAAGCCGTAAATAAATTATTAATTGAAAGAGACCAAGAACAAAGTGGTGTTTTAGATTGGCAATTTATTAAGAACAACACCATAGATTTTGAAAAATATCTGGCAGATGTAAAGCAACAAGACGAAACTAAATTAATTGAAGAGGCGGGTTTAACACTTTTTGAATTGAATGAATTGGTGAATTTACTTTCCCACAAAAGTAAAATAATAGTATGTTGGGCTATGGGATTGACGCAACACAAAAATTCGGTAGCTACTATTCAAGAAATTGTAAATCTTCTACTTTTAAAAGGAGCAATAGGTAAAGCAGGTGCAGGAACATGTCCAGTTCGTGGACATTCTAACGTCCAGGGAGATCGAAGCATGGGTATAATGCATAAGCCTTCCTCTGCATTTAATGAATCAATATTTAAAAATTATGGCTTCAAACCGCCAGAAGATCATGGCTTTGATGTGGTAGAAGCAATTGAGGCGATGCATGTTAAAAAAGCAAAGGTGTTTTTTGCTCTTGGAGGAAATTTTCTTTCCGCATCTCCTGATACGGAATACACGGCTGATGCATTACGGAGTTGTAAACTAACCGTTCATGTTTCCACCAAACTAAATAGAAGCCATCTCATTCATGGAAAAACAGCTCTTATTTTGCCTTGTTTAGGTAGAACGGACAAAGATTTTCAAAAAAATGAGGAGCAATTTGTAAGTACGGAAAATAGTATGGGGGTAGTACAAAAATCCCAAGGAGTTTTAAAGCCACCTTCTGAGAATTTAATGAGTGAGCCGGCAATAATTGCTCATTTGGCATATAAAACTTTGGGAGAAAAATATTCCATTCCTTGGCTAAAATTTGCCGATGATTATGCACTAATTAGAAAGGAGATAGAAAAAACAATTGAAGGATTTAAAAATTACGAAAAGAATTTAGAAAATGATGGGGGTTTCTATTTGCCAAATGCGCCTAGAATTGGAAAATTTAATACGTTGAGCGGTAAAGCAAAATTTACAATAAATGCCTGGGAAAAAATAAGACTAGAATTAGATGAATTTTTGATGATGACCATCCGAAGTCATGATCAATTTAATACCACCATTTATGGCCTAAATGATAGATATAGAGGTATTTTTAATGAGAGACGTATAGTTTTTATTAATTCCGAAGACCTAATTGAATTAGGTTTTGAAATCTATGAAAAAGTAAATATCGTTAATAACTTTGAAGGAGTAAAAAGAGTGGCTGAAAAATTTATTCTAGTTCCTTATGCAATTCCAAGGGGTTGTTTGGCTACTTATTTTCCAGAGGCCAATGTGTTAGTGCCATTACATTCCCGGGCTGATGGGAGCCAGACTCCGACCAGCAAAAGTGTTGTAGTGAAATTGGAAAAAAATAATTAATAATATAATTGTAAGGTGTTTAGTATCTGTTTTTAAACTATTTTAAATTTTTATTTTTAATTCGATAAAATTTAAATCCAAGTTTGTTATATTTTCGTATATAGCATTAAAGAAATATTGAATTTGAATTCTAGCACGGCCATTTTATTTTTTTCTCAAAAAGCTTCAAAGGAAGCTTTAAAAAAACAATTGGCTCCCTTTAAAAATAAATCATTAAATGTTGATTTAATTAGTCAATTAAATCTACAAACTAAAAAACTTTTAGAATGCTCCAATGTTCCCTATTATAATTCTACAGATTTTGATATTTCAAACACATTAAGCTTTGGAAAGAAGCTGTCTTTAGCCATTGAAAAAGTATTTAATTTTGGATTTGAAAAAGTTATTTGTATTGGAAACGATTGTCCTGCTTTAGACAATGAAAGATTAAATCTTACTATTAAGAAACTCCAAGATCATGATTTTGTACTTGGTCCAGACTTCAGAGGTGGGGTATATCTAATAGGATTAACTAAAAGCTGTTTTAATCCTTTAGTTTTTGAGAATATTTCATGGCAAAATAAAAATATGCTATCCAGTTTGATCTTTGATTATAAAGATTCTGATATGCTATTTCTTGAAAAATTGCAAGATATCCATACGTTTGAAGAGTTAAAATTATATGTGCATTGTAGAGATTTTATACAAAACTTACTAAAAATTGTTAAGGATTTTTTTAATACATATTTTTATGTTGTTGAGATTTGCTACATTTATTTTCTCAAAGAAACTTCTTTTTTAAGAGGTCCTCCCAATTTTAAGTCCTAATTTTTTTTCTCTATTGTAGTTTTTTAACTACAAAAATTTATCTTTTAGTTCTCAAAATTAAATCAATATGTCTATGAAAAGAATACTATTTATTCTATGTCTTTTTTATGCTTTTTCCAGTTCTGCACAACAGCAATTAGAGGTTTATGTAACGGACCTTTTAGTTAATAAGCCACTTAAAGGAGTGGAGGTTTTTTTGGAAAGTAGGGATGAAAAATTAATTTCTGGCACTACAGATAAAACAGGAAAAGTAATTTTTTTGGATTTATCGCTGAGCAAAACCTATAAAGTTTTTACTTTACCCAACGATAAATATTCTGAGGTTTTTCAAGGTAATATTTCCATAAAACCCGAACAAATAAATAAGATTTCATTAGAGCTACCTACTATTCGGATAGAATTGTTGGAAGAAGTGCGAATTACTAATTCCAAAAGTGCAAAAATGAATACGCAAAATGCGGAAGTTTCTTATATTATTCCAAAAGAAGAAATTCAGGCTTTGCCAGTAGAAGGGCGTGATATATCAAGAGCTTTGATTAGGCTACCTAATCTTACGGTGGCTACACTTGGTTATGCCGAAGCCCCAAATGTTTCTATTAATGGATTAAATGGTACATTTACCAATTATCTTATGGATGGAATGGATAATAATGAACGTTTTTTAGGGAATGTTAAGTTTAATACCCCCATTGGATTTGCCGATGGAATTTCTGTGTTAACCAATAATTATTCAGTTGAATTCGGAAATACCAGCAATGGTATTGTTAATGTTACTACTCGTTCGGGTTCCAACAAACTTACAGGGGAGGCTTTTTATTTAACAAGGCCAGGTGCAGTTATTGATTCTAAGTCGCCTTTTGCAACATTAGATTTGTCTGGTAATCAAGTAAAAGATGGATTTAGGCGTGATCAAGCGGGTTTTGGCTTGGGAGGTGCTATAAGAAAAGATAAAACATTTTTCTATATAAATTTTGAGCAAACTTTGGATAAAAAAGACAATTTATTGAATGTCCCACTTTTGGGTGTTAATGAAATCGTGAGAGGTTTTAATAGATTTTCTTATTCTTCCGCCAAAATAGATCAATTATGGTCAAAAAGATTTAAAACATCGCTAAGGGCAAACTATGGAAGTTTTGATATTGATAGACAAGGAGGAGGCTTGGAAGGTGGTACTTTGTTCCCGTCTGCAGCTTCTGCACAAAAAAATAGGACTTATTTATTTGCAATAAAAAATGCCTATGTTTTGAGTTCCTATATTACAGGAGAAACCAATTATCAAAATTCATATTTTAGATGGAATTATAGAGAGCCAGTTAATCCAAGTAGCCCTTCGGTAACCGTTCAGGACCCAAGTGGGGCTGTTTTAGCTATTTTGGGACAAAGCGGTGCCATTTTTGATGACGAAGAATTCACCAATCAAATTCAACAAAAGTTTTTTTATCGTCAAGGTAAACATTCTTTTAAATTAGGTGCTGAGTTTATTACTTCCAACTTTTCGTTACTTGGAGGCGGGAATCAATACGGAACTTATGTTGTACGTTTAAATCAAGCTCAATTAGATGCGGTAAAATCAAAAAACGCGGGCTCGGCCTTAGATGTGAATGATATTCCAAAAGATGTAAGAATCATTAATTACGATATTGAACTTCGCCCTACTACTTTCGGAGCTAGACAAAATGTATTTTCTACTTATTTTGAAGATTTGATTTCTGTAAATAATAAATTAAATGTTACACTTGGCTTAAGATACGATTACGATAACTTGACGAAAGCTGGTGGAACAAAAGGAGATTTAAACAATTTAGGGCCAAGAGTAGCCTACAATTATAAAATTGATGACAAAAATACAATAAGAGGTGGTTATGGGATTTTTAATGATAAAATAAAGTATTCTATTTATAGTGATGCTTTACAGTTTAGCAGTAGTTCAGTGGATTTTAAAAAGCAATTAAAAGAGCTTCAAAAACTGGGCAAATTAGATCCAAATGCGGACATTGATAAAATTACTTTTCCAGGAAACATACGTGCAACTTCTTCGAATGTTAGCTATTTAAATGGCCCAAGTTTTACTGATCTACAAGCTAGACGTGACAAGCAGTTTACCAATAACCTGCGTGTAATGAACCCAAATGGATTCCAAAATCCGTATTCTCATCAAGTATCTTTAGGGTATCAACATAAGTCAGATGAGATACATCTATTTACTTTGGATTTAAATTATGTTGCTACTAATAACTTATACTACATTAGAAACATTAATGCTCCATCAGCTTATCCATTAAACGACCCCAATAAAGTGGTGGTTCGTAAAGTAGCTGATGCCGATTTAACAAGGCCAGTTGCTTTAAAGACCGACAGTAAAGGAATTTATGCGCTCAGTGGTGCAGACACCCTTAGAGGAATTTCTAGAAATGTATTTGTAAATGAAACTAATGGAAAAGCGAGATATTGGGCTATGAATTTGGTGTATCAGAAACTTAGAGGAGAAGATAGATATGCTTTCAGGATGAGTTACTCTTTAGCACTTGTAAAAAGCAATACAGGAAGTATTAATACCCGGGCAAACGATTCCAATAACTTTGATGCAGAATATACCTATGATGAAAACGATCGCAGGCATGTGGTTAGTGCCATGTTTTTTTGGTATCCCATTAAAAATTTGGTGGTTTCGCCTGCTTTTTTGATTCAAAGTGGGCAGCCAATTACCCGTTTAGCAGATGCAAGAATTTATGGGACTACCGATTTAAATGGAGACAATGACTTTTTCTACCCGGGCGATTTTAGCCCTGGCGATGGCCGAAACAACGACCGTTTGCCTTGGGCGAATACCTTAGATTTGTCTGTAAAATATACCGCTTTTAAACATTTTGAGCTATCAGCGGATATTTTCAATCTATTAAATGCCGCCAATTATTCGGGTTTTAATGTGGCTAGAGGTAACAGCAATCAGTTTCAGGTGGGTTCTAAAAGTACCAATTCTTATGTGATAAGAGCGGCCTCGGCTCCGAGGCAATTTCAATTTGGAGGGAGATACGTTTTTTAAAAAATACTAATAAACTTTTATGGTACTAAAAATAGATAATGTAACTGAGATTGAATCTTATTTAAAAGATAGGAAATGGATAAATGAGAGCGATACAATTCTTAAGGTAGAAAAGCCTGGAGACGGGAATATGAATTTCACTTTGCGGGTGTATCTTTCCTCTGGAAAAACATGTATAATAAAACAATCCAAAGAATTTGTAGAAAAATATCCAAATATTTCGGCTCCAGCTAATCGATCCATAATTGAAGGTAAATTTTATGAATTTACTCAAGCAAATCCAAAAATAAAGGCTTTTATGCCTTCTTTAATTGGTCTCGATGAGTTGAATAATATAATTGCTTTGCAAGATCTTGGTGCTTCAAGCGATTTTTCATTTTTGTATAGACCTGAACAAAAAATAGAAAAAGAGCAGGTCGTAGAAATACTATCTTTTTTAAACGAACTGCATATTGGGTTTAAGAATGGGTTTCATCCTCCAATTTTCGAAAACAAGGAAATGCGGATTTTAAATCATGAACATATATTTGTGTATCCTTTTATGGAAGAAAATGGATTTGATTTAAATGGTGTTTTGCCAGGCTTACAAAAGGAAGCTTTATTGTTTAAAAAAGATACTGAGTTAAAATCTATTATTCATAATCTTGGAGAATTGTATTTGTCAGATGGCCCTTGTTTATTGCATGGCGATTTTTATCCGGGAAGTTTTTTGAAAACCGATATGGGTATTAAGATTATTGATCCTGAATTTTGTTTTTTTGGTTTTGCGGAGTTTGATTTGGGTGTTTTTATTGCTCATTTAAAACAAAGTGAACAAAGTCAAGAGCTTATTGATTTGGCTTTTACAAGTTATGAAAAAAGGGAAGATTTTAATATGAAATTATTGAATCAATTTGTTGGAATAGAGATTTTAAGAAGAATAATTGGATTAGCCCAGTTGCCATTGACTAGCACTTTACAAACCCGCGTTTCTTTATGTGAGGAAGCCAAAAAATTACTAATGAATCCTTAATTTTATGAGAACTATTTTATTGTTTTTTGTTTTTGGGCTAATAAACCTAGCTACTTTTGGACAGAAAAAGATTTGGTTTGATACCGACATTATGATTGGGAATCCTGATCGAGCACCGCGTGAAGTGGATGATGCCATCACCTTAATGATGGCTCTCAAACACCAAGATAAAGTACATATTGTAGGAATTAGCTTGGTGACTTATGTAGATTATGCCTTTCCAATTACCGAAAAGATGTTGAAATGGTATGCTCCAAATTTGAAAATTCCTATATATAAAGGATCTAATACCTGTATGGATGTAGGTGTTGAAAATGATGCAACACGAGCATTGGCTGCCGCTTTGAGAAAAGAAAAATTGACAATTTTAGCACTAGGACCTGCTACCAATGTAGCTACAGTTTTAAAAAATCATCCTGAGCTAGCTTCTCAAATTGAGGAAATAGTTTTTTGTGCTGGTCGAACAACTGATTTTCATTTTCTTCCTGGTTTAGAAACCCAAGTAGTGTCTGATTATAACTTTGAAAAAGATGTGGAAGGTTTTAAAGTTGTATTTGAATCAGGAGTAAAAGTAGTATTGTCGGGTTTTGAATGCAGCGTTTATTTGTTTTTGGGCAAAACAGATTATGAATTTTTAAACAATAATTTTGAAGGCGATAAATGGGTTTATGACTTTTTAAGACCTTGGTCAAAAAGACATCAACAGCTCTTTGGTAACGATGGCTTTATTCCTTTTGATGTTACTCCATTGGGGT
>JANNWE010000184.1:0-4788 GCA_031414675.1 Cytophagaceae bacterium | reverse complement strand
AGAAAAAGACCTTGAATTTCTAACTCAAGTCCATAAAGCAATTGGACATTTTGAAACCCCTTACACCAAAAGTGGAAAAATTCCATATTACTTTGATCCTAACGGTCGCTATGAAAAAAAAGAAACCCTTTTGCGTTTCATTGACCACGCTAATAAAATTGGAGCTCTCGAACAGATTGCTCTTATTGAAGAGCCCTTACCTGAAAACAACGAAAGTTATATCGGTGATTTGGGTGTTAGAATCGCCGCAGATGAAAGTGCTCATACGATTGAAGAAACGGCCCGAAGAATTGAACAAGGCTATGCTGCGATAGTAGTAAAGTCAATTGCTAAAACATTAAGTATGACTTTGAAAATTATTCAATATGCTACTGAAAAAAAAGTGCCCTGCTTTTGTGCTGATTTAACAGTAAACCCAATTTTGGTGGATTGGAACAAAACGGTAGCAGCTCGCTTACTACCTTTTCCGGGTATGGATATTGGTTTACAAGAAACAAATGGTCATCAGTACTATAAACGTTGGGAAACTTTGATGACCTATCACCCAAAAGCAAACGCCTCTTGGATTAAATCACAAAATGGTGTTTACGAAATAGATGAAACTTTTTATGCTCAAAGTGGGGGTGTTTTTGATGTCCCTCAGCATTATATGGACTTATTTCCTAATTAATAAATGGTATATTTTAAAAATAATATTCCCTATTTAACTAAATAAAAAATGAAAAGACGAGATTTTATTGCAACTGGCTTTGCACCGTTTATTTTACTAAAACCTGATTATCTATTTACTAAACCGGTTACTGGAATCCAAATATCTGTTTTTTCAAAAACCCTACATTGGATTTCAGATTACCAAATTTTAGCCAATACGGTAGCTGAAATGGGTTTCGACGGTATTGACCTAACGGTGCGGCCCGAAGGCCACGTTCTTCCTGAAAAAGTCATCCTAGATCTTCCAAAAGCGGTTGAAGCCGCAAAAAATGCAAATATTGAAATACCAATGATGGTCACAAATATTTTAGAGGCAAATGTACTTTCTGAAACAATTTTAAAAACGGCACATTCACAAAACATTAAGCACTACCGTATGGGATGGTATCGCTATGACATGAAAAGGGATATCCCGGAGCAAATTGAAACTTTCACTCAAAAAATGAAAGGGGTAGCAGAGCTTAATAAAAAATATTCTATTACTGGTGAATATCAAAATCATGGAGGCCAATACTTAGGAGCCGCTATTTGGGATCTTTACCCTATTCTCAAAAAAATCAATTCCTCTTTTACAGGTGCTCAATTTGATATAAATCATGCAACCGCGGAAAGCGGAGCCAATTGGGAAACGAGTTTTAGACTAATTGCACCATTTATCAAATCTTTGCCCATTAAAGATTTTAAATGGGTAATAAAAAATGGGGCCTTACAAAAAGAAGGCTGCCCTATTGGAGAAGGGATAATTGATTGGAAATTGTTTTTTAAATTAATTAAACTATACAACATTCATGTGCCTTTAACCATGCACTTTGAATATGATTTGGGAGGAGCGGAAAATGGGAATAGAAATCCAAAAATTGATACTAAAGATATAATTAAAGCAATGAAAAGAGATTTGGCAATATTAAGAACCTGGCTAAAAGAAGCTGGTTTGTAATATTCGAATTATCTAAATACAAAAAAAATATTTTAATGATGAGATTAAAAATAAAACTACATACATATATTTTATGCTTATCCGTTTCTTTAGCCAATGCCCAATTAAGACCTAATGTTATTGTGATTTATTCTGACGACCAAGGTGCCATAGACCTTAATTGTTATGGATCTAAGGACTTAGAAACCCCAAATATTGATCGTTTGGCAAAGAGTGGAGTCATGTTTACACAATTTTATGCATCCCCAGTTTGCTCTCCTTCCAGGGCTTCATTATTAACAGGGCTTACTCCACAACGAGCGGGTCTACCCAATAATGCCTCAGAAACGAGCAAAGGCGATGGTTTACCGAGCAATCGTTTTACAATGGCCGAACTATTTAAAAGTGTTGGATACAAAACCGCTCACATAGGAAAGTGGCATTTGGGCTATTCCCCTGAAATGAGTCCCAACGCCCAAGGGTTTGACCATTCTTTTGGTCATATAGCGGGGTGTATTGACAATTATTCGCATTTTTTCTATTGGAATGGTCCCAACAAACATGACTTATATCGTAATGGAAAAGAAGTACATTACCCAGGCCAATTTTTCCCTGACTTGATGGTGAAAGAAGCGAGTCAATTTATGAACGAATCTCAAAAAACTCCTTTTTTTATGTATTTTGCAATAAACCTACCCCATTATCCCTATCAAGGCGACCCAAAATGGTTGGACTACTATCAGAAAAAAGGACTAGCATACCCTAGAGATTTATATGCTGCATTTATGTCCACCCTTGATGACAAAATTGGGCAATTACTCCAACATGTTGCTGACTTAGGGTTATCAGAAAATACAATTGTCATTTTTCAATCAGATAACGGGTATTCAACCGAAGAGCGTGCTCATTTTGGAGGAGGGAATGCTGGTATTTTTAGGGGTGCAAAAGCATGCCTCTTTGAGGGAGGTATTCGAGTGCCTGCCATTATTAGTTGGCCTGGCAAAATCCCCAAAGGACAAGTTAGAGACCAAATGGCAGTCAATACCGACTGGTTTCCGACTTTGGCAGAATATTGCAATATCGAAATTACTCAAAAAGACCTAGATGGAAAAAGTTTGGTTTCAGTCATAAAAAATACAAATGCCATTTCTAACCATGAACAGGGTTATTGTTGGGCATTTCGAAAGTCCTGGGTGGCTCGAAAAGGCAAGTGGAAATTACATTCAAATCCTGAAGATACGAGTAAAAAGGGGAAGTTTTCAACGGATGATACCTTGTATTTAGTAGACTTAGAAGCTGATCCTAGCGAAACGAAAAATCTTGCTTCTGAATATCCAGAAATGGTAAATGAATTAAAAAAACAATATGAAAATTGGGAACAAAAAAATAAGAAATAAATTTAAATAAAATGAAAAAAAAACTAAGCCTTTGTGTTGCATTTTCATTGTTGTATTTAGTTTCATTTTCCCAAAAAACCAAAAACAAGCCCCCCAATATTATTTTAATAATGGCGGATGATATTGGCTTTGAAACTATCTCATCTTATGGAAGCATTGACTATCAGACACCAAGAATAGATAAAATGGCTCGAGAGGGTATGCGTTTTGAGCAATGTTATTCTCAGCCACTCTGTACGCCTTCTCGAATACAAATGATGACAGGAAAATCTAATTTTAGGAACTATGAAAGATGGGGGTTTTTAAATCAAAATGAAACTACTTTTGCTCATATTTTAAAATCACAGGGCTATGCAACATGCATTGCTGGCAAATGGCAGCTTAGAGGCGACGAGTATGCTCCATATAAATCTGGATTTGATGAGTATCTTTTGTGGCAATTGACTTTTACTAGTTACAACGAACGTTATAAAAACCCTCGTTTGGTTGAAAATGGAAAAATGACCAAATACGAAAATGGGGAATATGGACCAGATTTGTTTTTGAATTATATCAAAAATTTCATAGAGCGGAAAAAAGAAGGCCCTTTTTTTGTTTATTACCCAATGGTTTTGTCTCACAAACCTTTTGTACCCACACCAAATAATGGAAAGTCTTATACAGATTTTAAAGTTGTCAAAAAAGGTGATGAAGGGGGCTCTCCGGCAAATAACATATTTTTCAAAGACCAAATGTCTTATCTGGACAAAAATGTGGGTGAAATAATTGACAAAATAAAGGAACTGGGCTTAAGTGAAAATACTCTTATTCTATTTACGGGGGATAATGGAACGGGCGTAGGAATAAAAACCCAAATGAAGGATGGAAGGGTAATTCCAGGAATGAAAGGGCAAACTACTGAATATGGAACACATGTTCCACTGGTGGCCTATTGGCCTGGCAAAATATCTGCAAATCAAATAAATGACCACCTTGTTGATTTTACTGATTTTTTACCAACCATTGCTGAAGCCGCTAAAATCAATTTACCTGAGTCGTTTGTTACTGACGGAAAGTCCTTTCTTCCAAAACTCCTTGGAAAGCCATACATTCCAAGAGAATGGTTGTTTTGTCATTATGCTCCAGCAAAAGAACCTTTCAAAAACTCGAGATTTGTACATAACAAAGAGTGGAAACTATATGACACAGGAGATCTATTTAATGTGATTAAAGATCCATTCGAAAAATCCCCAGTAGCTCTAAAAGACCTAAATGAGGATCAAAAAAAGTTGATTTCCAACTTTAAAGAAGTATTTCCGAAAATGTTAAAAACAGTTGAAGGAGTAAAAGTGCCCAAAGAAAAAAAGAAGAATATGGAAGAGGATGAGGACGAAGGCTAAATTACAATTCTATTATTTGATTAAAAATATTTCAAAAATCTTAGTAATATCTATTTTTTTTAATTCAAGTCTTTTAGGTCAAAAGACCCAAACAATTTGGTTAGACGACCCAAATGTTAAACTCTTTTCAAAGGGAATTCCATCGATTTCTCCAAAAACAAATGCAGATGGAGATTCAATAATTAGGGCTAGAAAATATTATAATAAAGGTATTGGTGTACAATGCATTCGTGTACTGTTTTTTTATCTAGATGGAAATGCTGCTGAGTTTCCATTTGACGTGAATTCCGCATAAAAATTGGCCGCTTTTGTGGGTCGAGGGCATTCAATCGACCCCGATATGATGATTTTAGGAAAGGTAACAACGGGCTCGCCTTGCATCCTA
>JANNWE010000183.1:0-10338 GCA_031414675.1 Cytophagaceae bacterium | reverse complement strand
GGAATGGTGGCCACGTAGTCGGGCACAAGTCGTTTGATTTTGGTATTGTCGAAAATGGCACAATGCGATTTGTCGCCCCATAGACCCCCTTCTTCTGATTCAAAGCCGTTTTCGTTGGCAAATTGAATGATTTTTTTAGATGGAACATGCACAATATCGGCCTTGGCTCCAGCCGCTTCTGCAAGTTGGGTGTATATTTGGTTCCAAGTCAAAACTTCGTCAGATGTTATGTGGTAAGCCTCGCCTATAGCTGCTGGTCTACCCAGCATTCCTAAAAACGCCTTTGCAAAATCACGAGCATGCGTCACCGTCCAGAGCGAGGTACCATCACCTTGAACTACCACGTGTTGGCCCTTACGCATTCGATCCACGGCATTAAACTCCGTCCAGCCCCCCAAAGAAAGCGGAAAAACCGAATAGTAGGTGTGGGAAGGCCGAATGATAGTTATCGGAAAATTTTGCTCTCGGAAGGCTTTTACCAACAAGTCTTCGCATGCGATTTTATCTCTCGAGTATTGCCAATGTGGGTTTTTGAGAGGAGTAGATTCGGTTATGATATAATTGTTGGGTGGTTTTTCGTAGCACGAAGCCGAGCTGATAAATACGTATTGCCGAGTTTTTTTTTTAAAAAGATCAATGTCTCTTTGAATTTGCTGTGGCGTATAGGCAATCCAATTAACCACCACATCCCACTCGTGCGATTTTAATGCTTTTTCCGTTTCTGCAAAGTTTTCTATATCTGCAACTAAGTTTTTTACACCCAATATGGGCAATTTATTTCCACGATTAAGATGATAAAGGTCTATGTTACTTGCAACAGCCATTTCGCTCACTGGTGTGCTGATGTTGCCTGTACCTCCTATAAATAATACTTTCATTTTTGGGGATGAGTGATTTTCAATTAAACTTAAGAATTTGGAAAATATAAACGCCACGAATTCACGAATAAATTGCTTCTATATCAGAAAAACAGTGGTTAATTATTTGGATTTAATAATTTTAAAATACTATGTTTGATACGGTACTTTGAGAATATGCCATTTAAAGATGCTTCAGCTCTACCTTTCTAAACTCTACTTCTGAGCCTTCGGCTTGAAGGGCTATTTGGCCCTTTTGAACTGTGGCTTCGCCTTCGTTTACTAAATCACCATTTACCCAAACCGTTATTTTATTCCCTTTACACCTTACTTTCATGGTGTTCCATTCTCCTAATGGATTTTCTGAATTATCAGTGAGGTTTTTCACACGGCGTTCTTTGCCTTCTGTTACACCCCAATTTTTCTTTGGTCCGCGACGAGCTTCCATATCTGTAGTGACAATATCCTCGCCAATACACCAAAAATCTCCTGCATTCAGATGCATAAGTTGGCATTCAATAGATTTCGGAAACATTTTGTAGAGAATTCTTGGTGTGGAACAAAATACCAAAACTCCACAATTTCCTGGTTTTCCAGCAAAACGATACTGAACTTCTAAATCGAAATTTTCATATAACTCGTCAGTAATAATGTGTCCTTGTGGAACAGCCAAACTCACCAACATGCCGTTTCTTATTATAAATGGGCTTTGTGCTGAAGCATTATTATCTAAAGCGGGTACATCTATGTGCCAACCCTTGAAATCTTTGCCATTGAAAAGACTAACTTCTCTATTTTGTGAATATGCAGAAAAGTAAACTATCGAAAGTACAATTGCTAGTATTTGCTTCATTGAAATTTTATGTTTGAATTGAAAAACCCCTAAAGTTCAATAAATAATAACAAACTTAAAATTTTTTTTTCTTAAATACCTTTTGAATACATTGCCCAATTTTTCGGAAATGAGATATTGCTTTGAAATCAATAATTTGTCATATCTTAAATTCAAGCACTAAGAATAAATTATAGCTTAAGAGTCAATTGCTAAAAATTCTAATTTCAAAAATTCTAATTTCAAAAATTTAACGGCTATATCCACTTCAAAAAAATGATTTGTTTACAAGCATTCCATCTTTTACAGATGGAAAACCACCAAATAATAATTTATTGGTATAATTTTTGAAAAGAAACCCTTTACTACCCAAGTCAAAAAGTAGTTATCATTTACTAAATTTTCTATACCCCCTAAGCAAACAAAATATTAGAATTGTAATTATATGAAATCATTTCCCTTTTTTAAGCAACTAGATACAATGGACTGTGGTCCAACTTGTCTCCGTATGGTTGCTAAATACCATGGGAAAAATTATTCATTACAAAGTCTAAGAGAAAAAACCGGAATAAGCCGCGAAGGGGTCTCTATGTCTAGCATTTCAATTGCCGCTGAAGCAATAGGCTTGCGATCTTTGGCTGTTAAAGTTGACTTTGACAAATTAGCAAATGAAGCTCCTTTCCCATTTATAGCCCATTGGAAACAAAACCACTTTGTGGTAGTTTCAGAAATTAGAAAGAATAGTGTAACAATTGCCGACCCTTCTTCAGGAATACTGAAAATATCAAAAAGTGATTTTTTAACGAATTGGGGAAGCAGTGTTGAAAACGGGAAAGCTGCAGGGGTGGTATTGCTTTTTGAGGTAACTCCAAGTTTTTATCTCGACGAAGACAGAAAAACGGTTTCAAGCCTTGGCTTTAAAAGAATATTTGAATATTTATTTGCCTACAAAGGATTACTAGTACAATTGGT
The DNA here is from genome assembly GCA_031414675.1 of Cytophagaceae bacterium. Taxonomy (GTDB): domain Bacteria; phylum Bacteroidota; class Bacteroidia; order Cytophagales; family Spirosomataceae; genus Leadbetterella. Next base: position 7,677 of record JANNWE010000183.1, on the reverse strand, counting down.
AATCGGATTAATAATGGGAAGTATCCTTCAGCTTATACTTCCTTTTATGACGCAATCGGTAATTGATATTGGAATTAACACACATAACCTCAATTTTATAAATTTAATATTATTTGGCCAGTTGATGCTTTTTGCTGGTCGAACTATAATTGAATTTATTAGAAGCTGGATTTTGCTTCATATTGGATCAAGAATAAATATTTCTATTCTATCCGACTTCTTTATAAAATTGCTTCGCCTACCCATGTCATTTTTTGACACTAAGCACCAGGGAGACCTTTTACAACGCATTGGCGATCATGATAAAATTGAAAGTTTTCTAACCAATTCAGTTATAAATATTATCTTCTCCGTTTTTACTTTTTTTATATTAGGCACCGTACTTTCAGTCTATAATATTACCATTTTCCTTCTTTTCATGGCAGGAAGTTTAATTTATGTAGGTTGGGTTCTATTGTTTTTAAAAAGTAGAAAAGCGCTTAATATTGGTTATTTTGAATCCGCAGCTAAAAGTCAAAGTAGTATTTTACAAATTATTGATGGAATTCAAGACATAAAACTCAATAACTCTGAACATCAAAAAAGATGGGATTGGGAAAATATTCAGGCTAAACTATTTAAATTAAATATGAAGGCCTTAACGTTAAGGCAAACACAGGCCTCCGGGGCACTGTTTATTAATGAGGGCAAAAATATATTTATAACATATTTAGCTGCCAAATCGGTAATTAATGGAGAAATTACCTTGGGTATGATGCTGTCTATTAATTATATTTTGGGTCAGTTGAACAGCCCAATTGAACAGTTCATATCTTTTATTCAAACATATCAAGATGCTAAACTAAGTTTAGAGCGTTTAAACGATATCCATAATGTTGCAAACGAAGAACCCGACGACACACAGTCACATTTTGAACTACCACTCAGAAAAAACATTCTATTGTTTAATGTTTTTTTTAGCTACCCAGGAGTCAGTAAGCCCATCTTAAACGGAATAGACCTTGAAATACCTGAAGGAAAAGTGACAGCTATAGTTGGGTCCAGTGGAAGCGGAAAAACCACGTTGTTAAAATTATTACTTAAATCATACAATTCAACAAGTGGCCAAACAATGGTCGGTTCTTACAATTTAAAATCCATGAACTCTTCATTTTGGAGAAGCAAATGTGGTGTTGTTATGCAAGATGGCTTTATTTTTTCGGACACTATTGCAAAAAACATAGCTGTAGGAGAAGAAAATATTGACATGAAAAGGCTATACGATGCTTCTAAAACAGCAAACATAGAAGAGTTTGTTGATAGTTTGCCTTTAGGCTTTAATACTAAAATTGGGGCAGAAGGCAATGGGGTTAGCCAAGGCCAAAAACAAAGAATTTTAATAGCAAGAGCGATATATAAAAATCCAACTTTTTTATTCTTTGATGAAGCAACAAATGCTTTAGATGCAAATAATGAAAAAACAATAATGGAAAATTTAAATGCCTTTTTCATAAATAGAACCGTTGTTATTGTTGCTCATAGGTTAAGTACGGTTAAAAATGCTGACCAAATCGTGGTATTAGAACACGGTCAAATTGTAGAAAGAGGTGTTCATAAAGAACTTACAGACCTTGGAGGTAGATATTATAATCTTGTAAAAAACCAACTTGAACTTGGGGATTGAAAAAGCCCTAAAATATCAATAAAAAATAATGTGATTTGGAAGAAAAAGAAATAAAATATCAAGAATTAAGAAGCGAATCAGTTAATGAAATAATCGCTTATCGCCCCAATTGGTTGATTAGGAACGGCACCTTCTTGTTTTCTTTTTTCTTTCTATTTCTATTTATTGCAACATTTTCAATTAGGTACCCCGATTTAATAAGAAGCCCTTTAATATTGAGCTCCAACCAAAGCCCTAAGTCTGTTGTTTCAAAAATTGATGGAAAACTATTAAAACTATTTATAAAAGAAAATAGTAAAGTACATGCTGGCCAAATACTGGCATTTATAGAATCTACTGCAAACCATGAACATGTAATAAATTTAGGCTTGCTTTTAGACAAAACAAAGGAAAAAGTAAACCAAGGAGACTTGTCAATTCTCAGCTCATTTGAAGCATTACAAAATTTAAATTTAGGTGAGCTTCAAGCTGATTATCAAACTTTTGAGCAATCATTAACAAAACTGCAATCACTAACTTCCAATGGGTTTTACAACCAAAATAAGCAATTTTTAAAGAATGAGTTGTTTCAATTAAAAAACTTGTCTGATAAGTTGCAAGAACAGAAACAAATTTTCCAAAGAGATTATGACTTAGCTAAAAGCGAATTTAATACTCAACAAAGGCTAGCGAAACAAGGTCATATCTCCTCTTTAGAACTAACAAGAGAAGAAAGCAAAATGCTTGCTCGCCAATTAGCTTTAAAACAAGTGGAAGCTATACTTATTAATAACCTAAACGAGCAATCGCTAAAAAACAAAGAATTATTAGAGTTGGATAAAACTTTATATGAACAAGAAAACTACACCAAAGAGGCCCTTAATACACTTATTAGCAATGTGAACATTTGGAAAAACAAATATTTGATTAAAGCAGAACAAGACGGAAGGGTATACTTTCAAAAAACTTTACAAGAAAATCAAGTCTTAAAGGCAAATCAAGAATTGTTCTTTATCGGAAGTGGTATGCCTTTTAATTATATAGGAGAAATGAAAGTTGCTCAAGATAACTTTGGGAAAATAAAAATTGGCCAAACCGTTATTACTAAATTCAATAGTTATCCTTCAGAAGAATTTGGTATGGTAACCGGTAAAGTAGAGTTTATTTCTCAGATTCCAGAAGCCGACAATACCTATTTAGTTAAAATAAAATTTCCAAATGGATTACTAACAAACTACAAAAAGAAACTTTCCTTTCGGAATGGAATGCAAGCTTCCGCCGATATAGTTGTAGAAGATAAATCATTGGCTGATAAAATTTTACATAATTTTAGAAAAGCAATTAAACGATAACAAATCCAAAACTTTTGTTGAGTCTATTGGCGTGGTATTTGATATAAATAGGGTAATGTGGTTAATTAAACGACTCGTTTTTACTAATTATTTTTAAATGAAATTGTTTAAATTTTGTCTTTTTTCTATTCTAGCCTATTTGCTTTTTTCCATGCCGATTTTAGCTCAAAACAAAAAACCAGTTTTGTGGAGCCTGGCAAATTGTATTGGTACGGCTAAAGCCAACAATATTCTCTTAAAACAAACCAATTTACAAATAGAAATCGGAAAGAATAATCAAAAAATAATATCAAATTCTCGATATCCAGTCCTTAATGGATCTATAAATCAAAGCTTTCAATCTGGAAGAAGCATAGATCCTTTTAGCAATTTATATACTGAAGATAGAGTGAATTATCAAAATATTGCTATCAATATGAATATGCCAATTTACGACGGCAATAGGACTAAAAACACTATGGCTATTAACCAATTGGCAATTGAAGCAACAAAACAAGATTTAAAATGGTCAGAAGACAATATTGCAGTTTTGGTGATAGGGGCATTTTTTCAAGTTTTGAGTGCTGAAGATCAACTTGCTATTGTCTTAAAACAGGAAGAAAAATCAAAATTCGAGCTGGAAAGGGCTAAAACGTTACAAAATGAAGGTATTCTTTCTAAATCTAATGTTCTAGATTTTCAAGCCCAATTAGCAATAGATGAAGTATCTACACAAATTGCTAGAAATGATGTGGAAAGCAGCAAGCTGCTTTTGCTCCAAAGCATGAATGATAAAATTACAAAAAACTTTACTTTAGAACGACCAAACATATCGTCTTCAAAAATAGATTTTAATAAAGTGGTAAACGAAGCAACAAATTCACCATTTTTGGAAACCAGAGGAAATATAAACTCAGCTAAAATAAAAAGTAAAATTGCACAGAAAACCTTGGAAATAGAGGCATCGGGCAATAAGCCAACCGTTTCTTTATTTGGATATTTAGGAACCAATTATTCAAGTGCTGCCCCAAAAGAACGATTTATAGGCGACGGACAACCAAGTACTCAAAAAATAGCCCAAAGTTCAGATTTCATAAACTATAATGGACAAAAACTATTTGTAAACAATATGGTAGAACAACAAAGTGGTAATTTTCAAACATTTAGATACTTCAACCAACTAGGGTTCAATTTCAACAGAGCCATTGGTGTAAGTATAAGAATCCCTATTTACAATGGGTTTTCAACAAAATATAGAACACAAAATGCAACAATATCTAAGAAAATAGCAGATTTTCAAACCCAAGAAATAGAAATGCAAGAATCCAATACTTTAAATATAGCTCTCATTAATTTAAACGCTTCATATAAGAAACTTGAGGCAATAAACAAACAGGCCACAATAATGGAACAAGCATTTGAGTCGATAAGTGTTCGTTTTAAAGAGGGATCCATTAACACGCTAGAGTATATACTGTCTAAAACAAAGTTTGATAAAACAAACCTAGACTTGATTCAAGCCAAATACGAATATGTATTTAGAAAAACAATTTTAGACTTTTATATGAATCGACTTTAAAAATTCACTAAAAACTGATTTTAAATATTGTTTTTCTCCCTTTTTTAAATCCAAAATAATAGCTAATATTTTAATATAATATAGAATACCTAATTGATCAATTATTTTTCCTGATTCTCTCTTAAATTCCTTTTCCCAGGGCTCCACCTCTCTCTCTTTGGCTTCAAATAAAATTGTTTTTAGTTGTGCAATTGTTCCGTCTGGAATCAATGCATCTTGATAATTGCGTTTTAGAAATGCATTTATGTTTTTGCTTGTTTTAGTAAATTCAGAAGATGCTAAAAGCAACAACATCAAAGAAAAATTCACTCGCTTTTTTTCTATAAAACCGTAAGAGTGCTCTTTCAAGGCTAGTAAAAATAAATACCCAGAAGCCATTAAAAACGTTTTCAAAACTTCCCCTTCTTTAACATTTTTAAAATAAAAATCTTTTGTGGAGTCGATGTGGTTTAGCGTCAACAAAGTACCGTTCTTGTAACTAGAAAATAATAGTTCTTTCCCATTTTCTTCATATCTTTCTTGGTCTTTTAAAGCATGTATTTGAATAATTTTTTCCTTAATTTTCTTAATTTCTTGGATAGATAAAAGGCTATAATATATTTTCAAATGATCCCCCTTTTCATGTCCTAATTGAATAAAATAACTTCCTTTTTGAAGCGATTCTTCTATAATACTTAAACATTGGCTTATGTGAGTAAGCTCAATAAAAATAGCCATACAGAACAGATTGTTTTTAGAAAAAAAGCTTATCATGTGTTAATTAATAATGGCTCTGAATAATTAAAGTTTTTATACAATATTGTCTTTGCAATTCCCCCTTTGTTCACAGAGACCTCCTTATTCTTTGCATTAGTTTTTAAAATTGCCTTATTGAACAATTGTGTGTAAAAAAAAACAAAATCCGATATCGTCTGCATATCTGTAACTTCAAACATGTCTTTGGAGAGGTTTAGATCCACGTTTGACCCAAATTGCAGACTATTCTCTACTATATTGTATCTATAAAAAAGAGACATTGGTTTTACAAATTCATTTTCAATCCCTTCATTTTCAAAACAGCTGTCATTAATTTCGGCAAACTCATAATCTTTGTTATTATATACAAAAAGCACTGCACTTCGTGTTGGGCTTTTTTTCAAAATAAACAATTTTTTAAAGTTTATTACCCTTTTATTGTTTAAAACTCTTTGATTATTATCATGTTGAATAGCATGTAGAAAAAGTGGTTCTTTAATTTGAACCTCCCGTCTTCCTAATAATTTTAGGCGGTTCAAAAAATCAGTATCTTCATAGCCATACCCATCTATTTTTTCATCATACCCATTTAGGCTATGAAAATCATTTCTATGAAAACAAATTCTACCCTGTAAATCTGATAAACCACTTTTTCGAGAAGAAAGAAATATATTTTCATTCTTTTGAAAAATATCATTGATATAGTCACAAAAATTAGGTCCAGTGTAATTATCCGCGTCTAGATTACAAATAATATCACCGGTAGCCATACGTATGGCTAAGTTACGAGAATGGCTAAAATCATAAAATTCAGGAGAATTAGTTTTGTAATAATTTACTTTCCCTTGCCAGTTTGAAAAATTACTTTTTGCCCAATCTTCCAGTCCATCTTGAGAGTTGTAATCTAATATTACAAACTCTACTTCTGGGTATTTCTCATTATCTTTAAGATTCTTTGGCAGGGTTTGTTTTAAATGATGAAGCCTATTCATACAAGTAATACAAAAAGAAATCTTAAAAATAGGCTTTTTCAAAATATTTGGCTCAATTTTTTCATACAATAATACTAATAAAATACTTTAATTTATTGTTGAAAAAGCAAAATTTATAAAAATTTCATACTATGGTTTTAACCCTTGACAATTGTTGCGACTATCTACTGCTTTTTGGCTTTATTGATAAAAAAAGTATCATTGAGGGAGATCTTTTAATTAGAGACGCTTCAAGCAGAAATACAAATTTTCTAGTTAATCGGTTTCAAGACAAATCAAAAAATATACTAGTTAAACAACCCGACATTTTAGATGAGGATTATATCCAATCAATGGAGATAGAAGCAAACATCTATAAAATGATTTATTCGGAGGTTGAATTTGAGGAAATTCGAGCATTTATTCCTGAATATTTAAAATATGATGAAGAGAATCATATTTTAATAATGAAACAACTTAATGGTGTTTGTAGAATTTTCGATTACTTTTATTATGGTCCATTTATCGCTGATTCGTGCATTATAGCAGGTTTTGCAAACTGTTTAGCCGCTATGCATAATATTCCTACCGAGGTTTTAAAAAACAGCTCGCTGAAAGAAGCGTATCCCTGGTTTTTAGATGTTTCAAATAAAGACTACCAAAAGAACATAAAGGAAAATTATCCGATAGCCTATGATGTAATGAAGGAGGTTTTTAATAATAAAGCTTGGATGAAAACGCTTAAAAAAGCACGAAGCTGCTGGAAAAACGATTCCTTCATACATTTAGATGTCCGTTTTACGAATTGGATGATATCCTATCGTCATCAAGCCGGAACTGATAGTCCAATTTGGCTTATTGATTGGGAAATGGCTGGCATTGGAGACCCTGCCTGGGACTTAAGTTTTTTGATTGGCGACTGGATATCCCTTGGCCAGTATTTGAAAAAAAACTATGACAAGAAATTCCCTAAAACAGAGAATAAGATAATTCAACAAATTAATATTTTCTGGCATCAATACTGTCAAAAAAGAAATTTCAATGCTGGGGAAAAAACAGAATTAAAATCTAGAGTAGCCCAATATCTTCTTGTAAAATTCTTCTTGATTCTCTATGAATTGCTTTTAGACTATAGCGACGACAAAAAAGCGGTATCTGATTCCTTAGAATTTTTTAAACTACAAATGTTAAACGCTGACCAAATTACAGAAATATATTTCTATGAATGAAAACGTTATTTACGAAAAAATAGTAAAGCAAATCGCGGAAGAAATTTGCGATCAAGCATATTGGTTTGAAGATAGATGTAATTGGACCGGAATTTTCTACAACTCTCATATAGCAAATGCAGAAAAGATTCTGAGAGCTTTACCAATTAATTTCTATGAAGGATCTGCAGGAATCGCTTTCTTTCTTTCT
>JANNWE010000182.1:0-13314 GCA_031414675.1 Cytophagaceae bacterium | reverse complement strand
GAATGCCCAGAACCCTTGTTTGATTAAGCTCAAATGCGTGTGCTGATTACTGAAGCGCAAATTTATGGTAAGAGCAGTGTTGCGTCTGATTATATTCATATGAATCCTGAGCGTGCAGGAATTGTTGAGAAAGAGGAAGAGTTTTCAAATAGCTTTGGGATGATTTTTATGGAATAAGAAAAGGAGAGATTGAATTGGCTAAACTATAATGTCGGATTGGAAATCCTCTACCGATAGCTATCTGTACTAGTTTCGACATCGTGAAGATGTCGAAGAGCGGTGTAGTGGCTCTATTTCTCATCTTTTTCGTTGTCAAACAGTTCGTGTAGTTTTTGTTGTAATAGTTTCTTGTCAGGAAGTTGGGTCTTATACTCCGAAACCATTGTCGGTGAAAGACTTCTGCTTAAAGAATATTCTACAACTTCACTGTCTTTGTCCTTACAAAGTAAAACACCAATGCTCGGATTTTCATTCGGTTTTTTAACGTCCCTGTCTAATGCTTCTAAGTAAAAATTAAGTTGTCCTAAATGGTCTGGTTTAAATTTATCTGCTTTAAGTTCAAATGCCACTAAACATTGAAGTCCACGATGGTAAAAAAGCAAGTCAATGTAAAAGTCACTATTTCCAACTTGCAACTTGTATTCTTCTCCTATGAACAAAAAGTCTTTCCCAAGTTCGAGAATGAAATTTTTCATTTGTCTTACAAGTCCATGTTGCAAGTCGCTTTCACTGTGTGGGTTAGGTAAGTTTAAAAAATCAAATACATAGCTATCTTTGAAGGTATTAGCAATTTCTTTATTACTTTCTCTCACCGCAGGTGGGAGTTTTGAATTGCCAATCATCGTCCTTTCGAAAAGGCTTGCAGATATTTGTCTGTCGAGTTCCCGTTTACTATAATTTTCTTGCTTAACTATTCTTAGATAAAACTCCTTTTCTTCAGTGGTTTTACACCTAGAAAAAATTAGCATATTGTTTGTCCAACTAATTTCTCTCACCAGTGGTGAGAGTTTTGGAAAGTTCTTGTAGCTTTCATAAAACTGCTTCATTCTCCAAATATTCTTATCGGAGAAGCCTTTTATTTCGGGTTCGTGTTTCTGTATAAAATTTGCAAGTTCAGTAACAACAGAGTCGCCCCATTCTGATTGTTCAATTTTCTTGTTGATATATATTCCAATAAAGGATTATTAGTTCAGCGTTAACAGATCTAATGGCATTATTCCGAGATTGTTTTATTAGCTGAATTATATCCGTAAAACGATTATCCATTATTTATTTCAATATGCTACAAATTTATGTTTTTTTCAGTCCTTTTTATGCTTTGGAGCCCGTTTTTCTGCCATTACTGCTAACTTCATGGCTTTCTGCTTTGCTGGTATTCTGTTTTAGGTAAGCTGACAACTGAAGCCGATTGAGAAACTGATGTTGGAGTTATTCAATTTTGCCTGGATATATTCCGTGAGTTGGAAGGAGAGATTGAATTGGCTAAACTATAATGTCGGATTGGAAACCTCTTCCGATAGCTATCTGTACTAGCTTCGACATCGGGAAGATGTCGAAGAGCGGTTCACGAAAAATCATGTTTGGCACACTGTTTTCGGCGGTTCGATGTTTTGTCGCTTTTCAATATTTTTTGACTTTCCCTTTTTTCCCATTTACAAATTCTGTTTCGTCCATTAAGTTTCCGTCCTCTTTGTATCTTGTCCATAATCCTGTTTTTATTTCATTGTCAAACGAACCCGTTTGCATAAGTTTCCCATTTTCACGATACCATTCCCAATTGCCCGTCATTTTGCCATCCTTATAATATCCAATAGCTTTCAATCTACCATTTGCAAGATAATATTTCCATTTCCCAACTCGCTCTCCGTCTTTAAATAGCCCTTCCCAACAGACCGAGCCGTCTTTGAAATATCCTTTGTGAATTCCGTTTTTAAGTTCTCCGTTTTTGTCAAACTTATCGTTGTCCATTTTCATACTAATGCTGTTTGATTATTCAGTTTTGAGCTTGAATTACTGATAGTTGTTTTTTATGACCGAAAAAAAAAATTTGTAATTAAAATAAGTGGCTGAGCCTACATACTTTTAACCCTGAACAAATTTAGTTGGGAGAGTGCCTTTTTACAAACTTGTAATTTTTATATCTGCTTTTGGAGTTTATTACATATTCCGGTGAAAGGAGTCCACCTATTCCGGTTCAAAGGAGGCCACTTTTAAAGTGTTTTTTTTAGATGATGTGAATGTTGTTTCAAAGATATTTAATTTGATTTGGTTTTCACTAATTTTCTTAAAGATTCTCCTTCTAATTCCACTCTATGTGCCTGATGAATTATTCTGTCCAAAATGGCATCGGCAATGGTTATTGTTTTTTTGAGTTATAATGAAAAATACATCTGCTTTTCGAAATGTTCTTAAGTACATGTCGAGGTGAGTACAGATAGTTATTGGTAGTGAATTTTCAATCATTATTATAATAACTTCAAGTTTAAATGATAAATACTATTGAGGTAAAAAGTAGCATGGGAGTTGCCACATGATGCAATCGTGCGGCAGCGGGGACAAAGGTGGAAGCTCTATTGCAATTTTTGGATTGTGCGGTTGCCTTGTGCGAATTACAATTGTGCTTACATCTGTGTGATGGTCAACCCATTTTTTCATTTAGTAAATCTTTCCATATCATAAATCCTTTTTTGTTATTTGAATAATCATGCAAAATTCGATTAAAATTATTCGGTTGATTTTGAAGAAAAACTTGCCTGCCTTTATTTCTTATGATGCTAAGTTGCTGGTCTATTTCTTTCAATTTTATTTTAAGTGTTGCGTTGTCCTTAGGAAAATGCCATAAGTAAGTTGCTTCTTCCGTATCCAATGTTTCCAATACAATGTGAAACTGTTCCTTGCCTGTCAATAGAAACACAAAAGAGAAAGGATTTAGCACAAAACGAATTTTCAATGTGCTTGTGTCGTGTTGTTGCGATAAAAATTGTAAATGCTTGTGATGTTTGAAGTTTCCCTTCTTTAAAATATCTTCCAGTAGTTCTTCTCCTGAATTGTAAAGCGAATTGCCTTTGTCTCCTTGAATTTGATTTATATCTAAAAGATTTTCATTTTGAAGCAATGTTTTTCCAATAATGTTATTTGAAACAAAAGTGAACTTAACACCTTCAATTACTTCATGATTTATTTTCTCTAAGTCGTTTGAGGTTGCTGATTGCGAAACCAGCTTGTAGTTTTCAAATTCTGCATAAATTTCAATCTTTACATTTTTTGATTTAAGTGCTTTGGAAAAGTATGGTTTCAAAACTTCAAATTCAGGTCTTATTTCAAGATTCTCAATTTCAAATTCAAGTTCAGTTTTCATTTCAGGAATGGAATGCTTGAACACAATACTACCGAAATGAAATTCAAGTTGCTCAATCGGTATTTTTATTTGCCGTTCAATTGTAATGGTATTTGTCTCTGCAATTTCTTCCGTTGGTTCATCAAACAATGTGGCTTGTTTTTCAATCTTTCGGTAAAAAATATTTCTTTTCAGAAACAGTTTATTCAAATAATCAATTTTTATATCACGGTAATCATAAATAGTTGGAGTAAGTTCTGAACGTTGAACTCTACCGATGTATTGAATCAATTTCCCTTCAAACGCAAAAGGGTAAACAAGAAACAAGCAGTTTGCGTTTTGCAAATCTGTTCCTTCGCCAAAGAACTGTCCTGTCGTAATTAGAACTTGGTAATTACCATTTTTTAGAATTTTCCATTTTGAAGTTCTGTTGCTTTCAGAATCATCACCACTCAATGTTATCGTCTCAAAAGATTGTTTCAGATACTGGTTTAGAGAATCAATGTGTTCTTTTCTCTCAGTAATTATCACAATCCTTTTTCCTTCTTTTAATTCAATGGTTACATCTTGAAGAATTAATTTGTTTCTTGTTGAATCGTGAACAAGAATCTTTGATAGTGTTTCAAATTGGTCTGTCTTTGAATTAAAAGGAACATCAAGTTCCGTATTTCTGATAATAATTTTCGCATGTCGTGCCGTGCTAATTTCATTTGACTTTATTTCGGAAATTAATTCGCCTAAATGAATGAAAATTAATTTGCCGTCATTGTATTTTCTAAATGGGGTTGCCGTTAATCCATAGAGGTAAAAAGTTTGAAGTTTTGCAATTGTATTTCTGAATGTCTCAGCAGGAATGTGATGGCACTCGTCAACGATTACAGTTCCGAAAGCTGTTAGAATATTTTCTGTCTCTGCTTTAACAAGTTCCTTAGATAAACTTTGAATAGTTGCAATTGTGATTTTCTTTCCAACCTTATTTTTCCCTTGTTCGATTTTACCAATTTCAATTTTAGGAATCCCCAAAAAAGTTTCAACTCTTTCTGTCCATTGCTCAACCAATTGTTTTCTGTGAACTATTATTAATGCAGGTTGTTGCTTGTCCGAAATAATTTTCAACGCAACAATTGTTTTGCCCGAACCAGGTGGAGCTACTATCACTCCCAAATCTTTTTTAGAAATGGTTTCCATTACTATTTGCTGATGTTCTCTGAGATGAGCATTGAATAGAAAAGGAATTGCTTTTAACTTCTTTCTTTCATCAATGAAATCATGTTCAATTTTATTATATCTACAAAAGCGAATTAACTTTCCAATAAAACCTCTTGGAACGACAACTTCGTTTTCTGTTTCTTCTACAAATTTGAAATAACGTTCAGTTCCGAAAGTATTCTTGCCTATTTTCTTTTTAATGATAAACTCTGTGCTTACAAAATTTAATTCTTCTTTCAGAAAATTTATTAATGGAGTCGTCATTCCATCAAGGCTCATTCTTGCTTCGTTGTTTAGTTTCACGACTAATTTTCCATTGCTTGCTTTCGGTAGAGTTGAAATTGTAGACGATGAAACTGACTTATAAAACTTATCTAATTCTGAAACGGAAATTCTCTTTATGCTTTTCAAGAAATCAAACTGTTCTTTTAGTGGTTGCATCGTATCAACATCAACAAAACAGCTATTGCCTTGCTCCAGAGTTTTTTTGAAGAGTGGTAACGCAATTAGGTTTCCGAGACCTTTGCCTGAAAGTAAATCTTGATTGGGAAACAAGCGGTCAAAACTTGAACTCTTATCAAATACTGAAAATGCTCCTGACTGTTCAAGAATTGAAATAAAAATTTTTCTGCTTCTGATAGCAGGGTACGGTTGTTCGAAGAAAATCCAAACATGACCTCCATTACCTGAACGAGAACGCTCAAGATATGCAGAGATTCCATTTTCATCACATGCTTTTAGGAAAACTTTGCATTCATCAACCCAACTTTCCTCATCAAAATCTGCTACTAAAAAATAGGAAGTGTTGTCTTTAAGCAATGGATAAACTCCTATCAGTTGCTCTCCGTTTAAATGCTTGGCAATTTCTTGGTCTGTTAGTTTTAAATAGGTTTTGTCTGTGTAGTTCTGAAAAGTTCCGCCTTTCATTTTATGTGCTCGATACATGTATGGGTCATAAAAATATTCAGGCATGTATCCGCTTTTCTTTTCCTTCTCCCAGCGAACAGCAAACACATCTTCTCTGCCTTTGAATACAGATTTGAAAAGTTGTATTTGATTTGATAGAAGTTCATTCATTGAAATTACTTTTACTTCCCTCTATTTAATCTTCTTGCCGATAGTTTTTTCCAAATGCTATGAGCCAAGTTTATTTCCTTTTGTGTCAAACCGTAATGCTCTTTCAAAATTATTTGATTGGTTATTTTCAAAACTTCTTCAATATCTGTTTTGTCCCGAATCATTTTGTCAATTTGAGAAAGTAACTTTTCGTTGTCTTTGTGATAGGGCAATAAAACATTTTCAGCTTCATTGGGCATTAGTTCTAAAACGCCTCCACCATGGCTTCTTCCGCTTACTTCTGTAAATGCAAGTGATAAAGAATTATAGTAACTCGCAGTAAGTGTATTTATATCTGTTCCTTGTTTTACAAAAACTCGATGCATTGTGTCTGTGGTATATGCTCCTGCTTCGTTAATTATTAATCTTGGATAAAGGTTATTTCTTCTAATAAATAAGGCGTCAGAAATTTTCAAAGATGGAACTACAAACCAATCATTTCTAATTCCGGTCTTGTAACCTTTGTGAATACCTAAACTTTCTCCGTGAGCAATGTATTTTACTGCTCCGTTTTTTCGATTGAGGTTTTGATTGTCTGGAAATGCAAGTAAATGTGCTTTGGCTTTTGAGAATTTATTTTTCTCCCAATCTTTTTCTGTAAAAATTACACTATTAACTTGCACACTTCTTCCAACCATTGGTTTTGCATAGTCGTGTAAGTCGTATTCTTCAACTGTTGAAAGTGGAACGGTGAAGAAATCATTTGAACCTGTTGTTATGCCTACTTCAACTTTTGCATATTTTCCGAGAGTAGAAATATTTCTTTTCTTGGCAATATTTTCTAAAAAGTCTATTTCCTCCTGTTCCAAAAAATAGAAAGTCCATTTGTTAGATTTAAAATCAATTTTCTTTTGAGGACTTTTTAGTTTTGCTGTATCAAGCGTTTTTAATTCGCTTGCGTCTTTTAATTCAATATGCTCAATATTGTGTTCTTTACTTCCATTTTTTTCGCAAAGAAGCAAAACAACTTCTTGCTGAATATCGGGAAATACAAGTTTTTTAAATGAAATTATATTTATTTTATTGTAAAACTGTGCAATGAATTTTCTCAATTGCATTGCAAATGAAACCTGTAAAATTTCTGCTGGCAAAACAAAACCAATTCTTCCGCCTTTTTCTTTGAGTAGGAGTGATGAACCAACAACAAACGAAACCCAAGCGTTTGTGAGTTTGGAATAAGTCAAACCTGCTTTAATAAAAATATCACCTGCCTCAACTTGTTGTTGTCTGTCAAAAAATTGATAACGTATGTAAGGCGGATTACCAACAACTAAATCAAATCTTTTTTCTGTGTGGTTACAGTAAGTATGGAAATCATCATTGATAATTTGCTTGTTCTTCAATTTTATTTTCTCTGCTTTCTCGGCTTCCACTTCGTCTAATTCAACTGCTGTAATAGAATTGTATTTGAAGTTATTTTTTTGAAGTTGTTCTAAGAAAACTCCGTCACCGCAACTTGGTTCAAGTATGTCAAAGTTGTTGTTACCGTTAATGCCCCAACGCAAAACAAATTCTGCAATTGGTTCAGGCGTGTAAAAACCACCTCTTAATTTTTCGGCTGATGCTTCAGTGATTAATTTCATTGGTCGGATTTTTTAGTTTTCAAATACTTTACTTTTTTCTCTGCTACTTTAAAGACTTCACTGGACAAATCTTCTTCGTCCATTATTTGATAAGCAACTGAATCAGACAAAAAAGCTATCATCAAATCTTTGTCGTTTACTTTAAAATATTTTGCAAATTTTTCTATTAGCTGTTTGGTGGGCTTGCGGTTGTTCTTTTCAATCTTGCCCAACATTGAAGTGCCAATACTCAATGCTTCCGCAACTTCACGCAAAGGAAGATTTTGGTCCTCACGAAGTTTCTTTACTGTTTCACCGAAGGTTTTTTCTAATTTCATTTTGGACTACTTCAGTCCAAAGATAGGCACTTAAAATGAACTTACAAGAATTTTTTTGAAAAGAGTTTTCAACAATTTTTACTTCAAAGGGAATTAGCTGATTACGATTTGAAACGGCTTGCCTTTTCCCTTTGGTGCATAAAGGTCAAGCCGTGAGCCCGTGAGGTTGGCTTTACTTATAATATTGCCAACAGCACCCCATGAAATAGAAGTTGTATAGTTGTGCTGCCCTGCTTCGCCGCTTGGTTTGTGCCTCACTTCAAGGTCAAACTGTCCGTGAAAGACACCCTTAACAGTAACTTCAAAAGGAACTTTGGCAGCTTCAACATAAGGAGTTGTCCGAACTTGTTTCCAAGTGTATTTGGCAAAAAGGTTCTTGAAATAACTTGTTTGGTCAATCTTGCTACCTCCTGAAATAAAATCGTCTTGAACCAAACGAAGTCCACCAGTAGGATTAGTTCCCGAACTACCACCCTGAACACTTGACGAAGGAAGTTTCTTTCTTGTCCAAATCAACTTACCTTTAGCAGAGGCAGTACCAGCAACCGTAATAGTAGATGCGTCTGATTTAGTTATTGGTTTTTTGGTTCCTCTGAATTCGCTCGGGATTTTTGCAATTGCTCTCTTTGGAAATATTTTTGAGATAATGTTTTCTGTTTCTATTCTCTCTACCTTTTCAGCTTTGTCTTGAGCTGCTTTACGTTCCTCTTCTGTCGGAACAACTTTAGCTTTTACCAACTCCGAGATGATTGTCTTGGAAAGTTTTTTCAGGTTTGGGTCAGTGAAGTCAAAAATGCCTTTGAAATAGTCTTTGAGTTGGCCAACAATTTTTCTGTCTGCTTCTATACTGTTGTCAATGCTAACAAGCAATGATGCTTCAATATTTGTAAAAAGTCCTTGTGATGTTAGGTTTGACGAGCCAATAATAAGTTCGGACTTGTCCCCTCCTTCAAACAAATAAATTTTAGGGTGAAATATCGTAAACGAAGGTTGGTAAAAAATGAAAGCGTTTATTTTTAAATTTAGAAGTGCTTCCAACGCTTCTTTTGAAGTCCCTTTTTGGTCAATACCTGTTACGATGTTAATGATATTGAGATGCTTTTTAGCTTCTGAAATGTATTTTGAAAGTCCGTTTACACCCGCCTGACTTGCGAAAGCCGAAATACCTGTAAATGTGTGAAAGTCCTTGTCCGCAAAAAACTTGATGAGTTTATTGCCTACTGAATTTTGTGATGTTGCTTCAAATCCCTGTCCTAAAAGTGTAATGTTCATATTTTAATTATACTATAATATTTCAACAAATGTAGGAATAAAGCGTTGTGATTTTGTCTTGGTAGGTCAGTAAAGAGTGTTTAATAAAAGCGGGTAAGTTTGAAGTTTCACAGTCATAATAGAATTACAGGTAAAGGCTTTGTTATTCATCCAAACAGAGAATTCTACATGTTTCAACTACTAATTTTTCTACTTTAAATAAAGCAATCCATTTTTAAAGCGACAAGGCCACTAATTCTCCGGGGTGGCCCACGGCTCCAACGGCTACCACAATATATTGCTTTCCATTGATGGAGTACGTCATGGGAATTCCCGTTTGATTAGCTGGAAGTTCTAATTCAGACACAATCTTACCTGTAGCTTTATTGAAAGCCCTAAATATTTTCCCACCACCTCCATCAGAGGCGTATAATCCTGAGCCCTCTCCTGCAAATAAAAGGGACTTGGTAACTAACATTCCAATTCGTTCTGGCGTGCCCGTTCTAGGTATTTTTATTCCTTTGAGCGCAGGATTATTTTTTACCCAATCGGGAGTATCCGTATTTGGAACCATCCATTTATGCTCACCTTTATTCAGGTCAATCGCCGTAATTCTTCCATAGGGGGGCTTTACCAAAGGCAATCCAAAAGGTCCAATTCGAGATGTTCCCATGTAGGCCACATAATCCATATCTATAGTTCCTTTTGGAGAAGGTTCTATGCTCATAGGTCGTAAAACAGTACTAGAAGAGACATATAGCATGCCTTTTTCTGGATCAAAAACTCCCCCTTGCCAATTGGCACCACCTACTGCGTCAGGTATCATCAAAGTACCCAATTCTTTGGGTGGATTGTAAAGGTTTACGGGGGTATATAATGGACCTTTATGAAATTTTGAAGCAATTTTTATAGCTTCTTTTTTTATTTCTGGAGTAAAATCTACCAAAATATCTTCAGAATAACCTTGTCTATCAAAAGGTGCTGGCTTTGAAGGGAATGGTTGTGTAGGAGCTGTTTTTTCACCCGGAACAGTACTTTGAGGAACTTCTTTTTCTTCAATTGGCCAAACGGGTTGTCCAGTAATTCTATCAAAAACAAAAACAAATGCTTGCTTAGTAACTTGTACAACAGCTTTTATAGGCTTTCCTTCTACTAGTATATCTGCCAAAATAGGGGGTGCGGGTAAATCATAATCCCAAATGTCGTGATGTACTAATTGATAGTGCCATACTCTTTGGCCTGTTTGGACATTTAGACAAACCAAGCTTTGAGAAAACAGATTATCTCCCGGCCGATGTCCTCCATAAAAATCTCCAGTTGCAGCTTCTATTGGCAAGTAGACATACCCCAATTCTGGGTCTGCCGTAAGTGGAGCCCATGCTCCAGCATTACCCGTATATTTCCAGCTATCTTCTTTCCAAGTAGTATTTCCAAGCTCTCCAGCTTGGGGTATGGTATGAAAAGTCCATAATTTTTTACCCGTTTTTATGTCATATCCCAAAATATCTCCCCTTACCTGACTTTTTGAACTTGGTGCCAGCCCAACAGGGAAACTTGATCCTATTACTATTACATTGTTTACTATTATTGGTGGAGAAGTAGAACCAATTGGCGAGGTCGAAGCATTCAAAGGGCTTTCTATCCCTTTTTTCAAATCCACAATTCCGTGGTCTCCAAAATCAGAAACTAAATGTCCTGTTGCTGCATCTAGGGCCACCAGTTGATAACTAGGAGATACATATACAATTCTATCTTTACCATTTAATTGGTCTTCCCAGTAGGCAACACCTCTGCCCGAATTTTGCCTTGGCACATAGGCGTTTCTCTCTTTTTCATCTAGTCTAAAAGTCCATAGCGTTTCTCCTGTTTCGCCATCAATGGCCGCAATACTTCTACTTACACCTGCTGTGGTGTATAGTACACCTTTGACCATTAAGGGGGTGGATTTAAAATAGAATTCAGGATTAGGTCCAAAATTATCGGTTTTCCATCGCCAAGCTATTTTTAATTTGCTCACATTATCTTCATTGATTTGCTCAAGGGATGAATAATTTGAACTTGCAAAATCTCCTCGGTGCTGTTTCCATTCCGATTCTATGGTTTTAGGTTTTAGATTTACAATTGCTGGCATGAATCCCGCACTCCTCCTACTTGGAGGAGGAATTCCAAAAATTGTTTTATCGGTTTTGTTTATAAAAGAAAGTGGTTTTTCCCCTGGAGGGAATCCATTGGCATTTAATATTAAGGCTATCAAAGAAGCATAGGTTTTTTCATCCAATGAATTTGGCTGTGTCTTAGGCATAGTAGTTTTTGTATAGACATAAAGCTCTTTTAAACTTTTGTTTTTCCATTTGGATTGAAATCTATCACCAATTAAAGCCGTGCCACCTTCTGTTCCTCCTAAGTTTCTACCATGGCATAAAGCACAATTTTTTGTATAAACCTCAGTGACATCTGCTATTTGAGAAATGGAAAAAACGCCATTTAAAGCAGTGGGTAACTCATTATTGCTCAAAGCTTTGTTTTGTGAGTAGAGGTTTCCGCCAAAGGCAACGGCACAAAAGAGCGTAAATAGACAATTCTTCATTAGGGTATTTTTTTATAAAGTATTCAAAAATAGTAAAATTAAAAGGTATTTAAATGGATTCGTAGGAAGAATTTAATACTATTCTTTTAAATGATAAATAGTATAAATAACGGTTCAAGTTGATATAATAAACTAAAAAGTACCATATTTTAGCACTATATCAACAGAAAATTGGATTTATATTGCATATTTTTGTTTGAAATTTTATCCAATTCAAATTATAGGCTTTTTATTTTAGCATAGAAGTAGTAAAATCAATTTTTGTAAATTATGGGAGACCCAATTCTGATTTTGTTTGTAGGTGTTGTTATCGTAGTGGGCGGTATAATTGGTTTCAAACTTCATCCATTTTTAGCTTTGTTATTAGCCGCATTTGCGGTTGCATTACTTACACCTATTGCTTCTGTAGAGCAATTCTATTTGTCAAAAGGCATGTCTGCAGTGGAGGCTTTGAAACAATCTCATAAAAGTATTGGGGAGCGGATTGGGGTAGAATTTGGAAATACCTGTGCTAAGATTGGTATATTGATAGCCATGGCAGCAATTATAGGAAAAGCTATGCTGGATAGTGGCGCAGCAGAGAAAATAATCAGATCATTATTAAAAATAACGGGCGAAAAAAATGCCCCTGTCGGATTTATTTTAAGTAGTTTTTTTCTTACAATTCCAGTGTTTATTGATACAGTCATTTTCTTAATGATGCCTTTGGCAAAAGCCATGGGAATGCGTTTGGGGAAAAACTACCTCCTATTGGCTTTATCTGTAATTGCTGGGTCTGTTATGGCAAATTCCTATGTTCCACCTTCCCCAGGGCCATTGTTTTTGGTTGGGGCATTAAATGTTCCCATTGGATTAATGATGGTTTGCGGGGCAATATTGGGTTTGTGTACTATTACCGTTGGATATGGTGTGGCGGTATTTTTAAATAAGAAATTTCCAATTCCCCTTAGAGACTCTCCTGATGCTCCTTTGGAAGACATAGCAAGAATTGCCCATAAAGAAGATAAAGATTTGCCTGCATTAGGTTGGGCCTTATTACCTGCAGTTTTCCCAATGTTTACTATCTGTATTCGTTCAGGAGTAGAAGCCTTTGCAAAAACGGAGGGAGCCTTTACCTCGATTCCTTTCCTAAATAAGCTAATTGAGGTTGTTTTGTTTTTTGGCGATAAAAATATTGCCATTTTAATGGGGGCTATTTTTGCTCTTTTGGTTTTAGCTAATCAGAAAAAAACTACCAAAGAGAAACTTACCGCTTTTGTGCAAACTGCTTTAATGAGTGGCGGTGGTATTATTTTAATAACTGCTGCGGGTGGGGCTTTCGGTGGTATGCTGCAACAAACAGGAATAAGTGCAAGAATAGCCGATTTAACGAAAGATTTTCAAATGGCACTAATTCCTTTAGCATTTTTGATTACCGCAATAGTTAGAACTGCTCAAGGCTCAGCAACTGTAGCTTTAATAACAGCATCTGGCATTTTAGCAGGAATGGCCTCCAATGCCAATTTGGGCTTTCATCCAGTTTATCTGTGTTTAGCTATTGGTAGTGGGGCAAAACTTATACCTTGGATGAACGATGCCGGGTTTTGGATTATGTTGAAAACCAGCAATCTTACAGAGCAAGAAGCTTTAAAAACCATAGCCCCAATGCAAAGTATTATGGGCTTGGCTGGGGTAATTTTGACTATGATAGCCGCATGGCTTTTCCCGATGGTTTAGTTAAAACGTGTCAATTGTAATTCAGATAAAAAGGAAAGAAATTTTAAAAGTATTAATGCTTATGTTAAATAAAAAAGGTCCAAAAATTAAAGAATTTCGCATCACACCTATAGCAGTTGTAGATCCACCGTTACTAAATGCGGCAGGGCTTCATGCTCCTTATGCGCTCAGAACGGTAGTGGAATTGGTAACCGACGA
>JANNWE010000181.1:0-1802 GCA_031414675.1 Cytophagaceae bacterium | reverse complement strand
TTTCAAGAGTTAAAACTTCCCCATCACTAATTGAAATTGTATAGGGTCCTCCTGCAG
This sequence comes from Cytophagaceae bacterium, assembly GCA_031414675.1. Classification (GTDB taxonomy): domain Bacteria; phylum Bacteroidota; class Bacteroidia; order Cytophagales; family Spirosomataceae; genus Leadbetterella. Next base: position 1,745 of record JANNWE010000181.1, on the reverse strand, counting down.
AAGGAGTACCGATTTTAATTTTCCATTGACCTTCCTCTGTGGAAACTGAGGAATATTTCTTATTGTTCCAAGAGGTAGTTATTTTAATTTTTGCATTTTTTTTAGCCTTTCCCCAGATAGGAACTTCTTTTTGTTGTTGCAAAACCATATTATTGCCAAAAATTGTAGGTAATTTGATTTCTGCAAAAACAGGAATAGATACCAATAGAATAGCAAAAAATATGCTAAATGATTTTTGAAATTTTCTAATCATGGGTAATTTTATTTATGGTTTAAATAATACGTATTTATTTATTTTTGGGTATAAATCCTAACATAATCGATTAAGTATTGCGAAGGAAAAGTAGTATTTAACAAGCTGCCGCCTCTATTTCCGCCTAGTGCCAAGTTGAGAATTAAGTATTGTGCTTGACGAAAAGGGTTCTTTCCATCGGATTTGTTGAATGTTTTTGACAAATCAATTGAATTCATAGATACTCCATCAAGTAGAATCTCCATTTTATTTTCCGTCCACTCAAGGCTCCAAATATGATAGCTATCTTCCCAACTTGGATTAAAAGCACTCATAGGTTTATCTGCTCCGTCCCATATAGCTTGATATCTTTTTGAAGATGCAAATGCGAAATTAGCAAGAATTTTATTTTCGTAATATTCCATTACATCCACTTCCCCGTTTGAAGGCCATTCTCCACGTACGCCTAGTGTCCAAATGGCAGGCCAAAGGCCTGTTTGAGCTATGATTTTCGCTCGCACTTCCATTTTTCCATATAAGAATGCATGTTCTTTTCTCATCACAACACTGGCAGAGGTATAGTCGATAAATTCCCGACTTGTTTTCCAGTTGTTACTTCCAGAAATGAAGTTTGGATTATTTTTTCGTTCTTTTTTACCAGTAATAACTAAATTACCATTGTTGCACACGGCATTTTCTTTTTGATACCATTGATTTTCTTCATTTCTGACAAAGCCAGATTCAAACCGCCATTTTGTTGAATCTGGCACGCCATCTGTATCAAACTCATCAGACCAAACCAATTTAAAAACGTTGTCAACAATTGCGGAGTCAATTGTGCTGACCTTGTTAAAAAAGGTATTTTTTTCTGTTTTGCAACTAAGCGAAAAGGCAGTTGAAAGATACAATACATGTACAATTCCAATCATTATTTTTATAGTTTGATAATTTCGTAACTGTATTTTTAAAGAGATCCATTACTAGCTTTTTCTCTATTTTTTTTTGTTAACGGTGCGGGATTTTATCTGAATTAATCTTTTAATTGAAAAGAGGACAGTTATTTAATTTGGTACTCACGAACTAGCTTTTTTTGTCGATTTTATTTTTTTTAAATAGGTAAATATTCATTTTTCAATTACTCTTCCATTCCCTGTAGATATTATTTTTTATTGTTAAAATCACTCTATTTTTCAAAAAAAAATCTCCTTCCAAAATTGAAAGAAGATTTTTGAATTTTCTGAAGTGTAAATAAAAACTAAATATTTTTTCCTTATTTCTTCACAGAATCTACTACAGATATCGCCACCATATTTACAATTTCACGTACGGATGCTCCAAGCTGAAGTACTTGTACAGGTTTTTTTAATCCCAATACAATTGGTCCAATTTTTTCTATTCCAGCTACCTCTTTCACGATATTATAAGCAATATTTGCAGAAGATAAATTAGGGAAAATAAAAGTGTTTGCTCTGCCGTCAGCTAAGTCACTAAATGGATGGTTTTCTTTTAGAAG
>JANNWE010000180.1:0-1864 GCA_031414675.1 Cytophagaceae bacterium | reverse complement strand
CATTGTAGATTCTATAACCAACAAATGACCAAAAACTATCATTCAATTTATGTCAGCTGCAATCACTATCCGTAAAATAAATAGTTTGGATGCAGCATTGCTTGCTGATACAGCATTAACTGCCTATTGCGATCATTATCTGCATCTATGGTTTGACAATGGAGAATGGTATATAAAAAAATCCTTTACCAAAGAAGTGTTGCAGTCGGAACTGGATGACACCAACAATCTTTTTTATATTGCTTATGATGGCGATGTACCTGCCGGTTTTTTGAAATTAAAAATTAATGCAGTACTGGAAACGGACAACACTAAGAACGGGCTGGAACTGGAACGGATATATCTTACGAAAGCCGCATCCCGTAAAGGAATTGGCAAACAATTAATGGAACTGAGCCTTTCTATTGCCAGGCAATATCAAAAAGAAATCATCTGGCTGAAGGCAATGGATAGCAGCATTGGCCCGATCGCTTTTTACCGGCAAATGGGTTTTGAATTATGCGGCGTCACCCGTTTGTCATTTGAGCAAATGAAAGAAGAATACCGGGGAATGGTCATCATGAAAAAAGATTTAACATGATAATTTTTGAAACAACAAGATTATTAGTACGCCAATATACGGAGGATGATAAAGAACTTATTTTTCTATTGGGAGGTAATGAAGACGTGATGCGTTATATACGACCGGTAAGTACAAAGGAAGAAAGTGATAAATTTTTACTGAAGAATATTGCATTTTATCAGCAATATCCCAATAGAGGAAGATGGGCTGTAATTAATAAGGCTACGGGTGAATTTGTTGGTTCCTGCGCTATTATTCCCTTACCTGATGATCCGGAAAAAATACAATTAGGCTATTCGCTACGAACGGAACATTGGGGAAATGGCTATGCTACGGAACTCGCAAAAGCCGGTCTTCAATATTTCTTAAAGAATGAAGAATTGCCCGAGATATACGGCATTACAGAAATTCCAAACACCGATTCTCAAAAAGTATTATTAAAAGCAGGATTTCTGCCTTTTGGTACAAAAACGGAAGGAGAGAAGGAGCTGCTTGTATTTATAGTGAAAAGAACGGACTAATATTTTACACAAATGCCGGTATAATTATGCGGCGTTATTTTCTTCAGTTCTTTTTTAAGCGTCTCTGCTACTTTCAACTTATCGATAAACCCATGTATCGCTTTTTTATCTATCTGCTGATTGCCTCTTGTCAATTCTTTTAATGCTTCATACGGATTAGCAAAATTTTCTCTTCGTAAAACAGTTTGAATGGCTTCGGCCACCACCGCCCAGTTATTTTCCAGGTCATCATAAATTTTTGCATCATTGACGATCAGCTTGCCTAATCCTTTTTCAATGGAACGGAAGGCAATTAATGTATGGGCAAAGGGTACACCGATATTTCTTAAAACAGTGGAGTCTGTCAGATCTCTCTGCAATCTTGATACCGGTAATTTAGAAGACAGGTATTCAAATAAAGTATTCGCCATTCCCAGGTTACCTTCTGCATTTTCAAAATCAATCGGGTTTACTTTATGTGGCATAGCAGAGGAACCTACTTCGCCTTTCTTTGTTTTCTGCTTGAAATATTCCATCGAAACATAAGTCCATATATCTTTACAAAAATCAGCCAGTATATTGTTGATTCGCTTCATGCAATCAAAATGAGCAGCAAGATTATCATAATGTTCGATCTGTGTAGTGAATTGCTGACGGCTTAATCCCAATTGTGTCACAAATTCATTCGCATATTTTATCCAATCCACTTTTGGAAATGCAATATGATGCGCATTGAGATTTCCGGTGGCGCCACCAAATTTACCGGTAAATGGAATGCCGATAAATTGTTCGATCTGGTTTT
>JANNWE010000179.1:0-12555 GCA_031414675.1 Cytophagaceae bacterium | reverse complement strand
CAAATAAGCAACAATTTCTTTAAAGACATGAATAATAATCAGTGCGAATTAATTCTTTCTTTAAATAATTTGCCTCAAAAACAATACATTTTCAACAATGAAAACAATCATGCAGTACAATTAAATGTGAAAAATAAGCTTTGGATAGAGGAAGATCCAAATAATTCATTTTTTAAAAACACTAAATTCTTATATTTAACCCTTACAGTTTCTCTTTTTGTAATCGCATCAATTGCATTTTTTAGAAGAAACAAAAATGTAGTCTTAACAAATTAAACAAATTCTTTAAAATAATTCTTACTGATTTAGATACCCTTTCTGAAAATTCAAATTAATAATAACTTCAATTCTATGAACCTAAAAAAAATTCTTTTTACTATTTTAATCATTGGTTTTGCAAATTCTATTTTCGCTCATGTAGGAAATCATTCCTCCAATGCAGGAATAACATTCACCATAAAAGATAAAAAAGTAAATGGGAATTTTTTAATGGAGAAAGATGGGAAAGTCTTTATTGAACTAACTAATGGAAAAATAATTTCATTTGCAATCGAAGATTTCTCATTTTCAAACCAGAAATTTCTTGGCAAAAAAATGGAGGCTTTAAAACAAATAAATACCCTTCCTGATGAAATTCATCCCAAGAAATCTTTAAATGTAGAGGTATATTTTTATCTTTTAATAGCATGTAGCCTATGGTTTTTATATCTAAAAAACAATAGGCATAAACTGCTATTCGGTTCTTTGTTTACTTCAAGCTTTCTGGTCCTTTATGCTTGCAAAAATACAGAGGCCGAACCCTCCCCTAACAGCACATCAACCCTTACTACACTTTCAAAAACTGATCCAAGCTTTATAGAAAAAGTTTATTCGCCCAATAAATCAGAAGTTAAAACAAGGTTCGACGACACTTATTTTTATGTTGAAACAGAGGGCATACCACAAACACACAACATGATGGTGGGAATAAGCAATTGGCAGCAACAGGTGCCCATTCCACAAGGATATACTGGCACAAATGCTTGGTCAATTCCGCTTAAACCCGAATTTGCCACTACACCTTTAAGTCTAAAATCTAATTTTATGAAAGGTGCGGTAGCAATTGCAGCCAATGGAATTCCAATTTTTAATCCCCTAAATAACCGAGGGGAGGATGCATTTTTAATTGGAGAGCTAGATCAGTGGGGAGGACATTGCGGAAAAGGTGATGATTATCATTACCATATTGCTCCAATGCATTTTGAAGCAACCGCTGGGAATAATCCGATAGCCATGGCTTTGGACGGATTTGCTATTTATGGTACAAAAGAACCAGATGGCACCTCAATGAAAACCCTGGATGAATATCATGGACACGCCTACAATAATTCCTACCACTATCATGCTGAAACAAAATACCCCTATTTTATGGCAGCAATGAGAGGCAAAGTGAGCTTGGACCCAAGTACTCCTGCTCCCGAAAACCAAATAATTCCACAAGCAAAATCAAGTTCCGTTCGCCCCCCCCTTACTCCTTTAAAAGGTGCGAGCATAACTGCATTTAAATCAACAAGTATAAATGCTTATTCACTTGAATATACCATCGAAAATAAAAAAGCCTATATAAATTACAGCTGGGACAACGGCGGAAACTATTCATTCGTATTTATCGGAACAGATGGGAAATCCACAACTTCAAAATATAGTAAAAAGTAAAATTTTAAATGAAGTTAAAAATAATTGGTGTTCTGAGTAGTGTTGTCCTACTTTTTATTGCTGCTAAACAAAAAGCAGTATCCGATTACCTTAATTTGCCCGCTTCCCCCTTTAATTATAGCATAACTTTGCCAGCATATTTTACTACTAATCCTCTCGGTAATCCTGGCACGTTTGCAAATTTAATAAACACTCCACTTGATAACCCAATTACTAACCATGGAGCCACTTTGGGAAGGGTATTATTTTATGATAAAAACTTAAGTTTAAACCGCACCATTGCCTGTGCTTCATGCCATCAACAAGCCAAAGGTTTTAGCGATTCAAACCTAAAAAGCATTGGCTTTCAGGGGGGTTTAACCGCTAGGCATTCCATGACCTTGATTGACGCCAAATACTATCAAAATGGCCGTTTCTTTTGGGACGAAAGAGCCGCAAGTCTTGAAATACAAGTATTACAGCCGATTCAAGATGCTACCGAAATGGGCTTAACATTAGCCCAAATTGGAGAAAGAATAAATGAACAAGCTTTTTATAACCAATTATTTATTAATGCTTTTGGTGATAATTCCGTAACAACCGACCGAGTTGCCAAAGCTTTAGCACAATTTGTAAGAAGTATAGAAAGCTATCAAAGCAAATATGATATTGGAAGAGCATTGGTAAATAATCCAATTTTAGATTTTTCCAATTTTACTACTCAAGAAAATCTTGGTAAACGTCTGTTTTTTTCATCTCCACAAGATGGGGGAGCTGGCTGTGCGGGATGTCATACGCTAGAACCTTTTGTTGGAATAGGTGCCCAAAACAACGGATTAGACTTAAATACCAATGCAGATCAGGGCCAAGGTCAAGGCAGATTTAAAACGGGTACTATCAGAAACATAGAGCTTACTGCACCCTATATGCATGATGGACGCTTCGCCACATTAGAACAAGTGGTAGAACATTATAATAGCGGAGTAATGGCTCATCCTAATTTGGCAAATAGGTTAAAAGCTTCAAATGGAACCCCACTTCGATTAAATTTTAATGTGGGTCAAAAGGCAGCTTTGGTGGCTTTTTTGAAAACTCTTACCGATCATACTATTGCTACAGAAGTACGATGGAGCAACCCCTTTGTGGCCTGTCAAGCAGATTTAAGTTTAACAGGAGCCATAGTTACTGGCACCTACAAATCGAGCAACTCCATATATTTAACGAATGGATCTAATGAGAATCTTAGCAATGTTGTCGTTAATGCAGGAAAGTCAGTTAACATTATAGCCCCTTTCGAGGTTAAATCAGGAACTGTATTTAAAACAGAATTAGGTGGATGCAATTAAAATAAATAACTAAAATAAAAAAATGAACCTTTCTCTTAAACTTTTAATAGGTATAGTTTTCATCTTTGGATGTCAAAAATCAGAAGTAGTAACTGACCCCACAACGGTGAGTAGTACCTATAAAGGTACTGGCTCAGTCACTCAAGGAGTTGCCAAAACCACTGTTAGTAGCCTTTTTTCTTGTTCTGGCGGAAGACCAACTGCCGTAGGAACGATAAGTTCTACCGACGGGAAATCTTGGATAGTGCCGGCTGAAAATAATTTTGCTTCGGGGCTAAAATTGGCCGACCTCTTTAACGAATGTAATGGCAAATCACCATCAAATTTAGCTGCCACAAATTTAAGTTCTACGCCTACAATTATTATAGACGAAGACGGCGAAATAATTACGGGCTATATTCATGGCGATAATTACTTCGAACTATATATAAATGGTAAATTGGTTGGTGTAGATGCCGTTCCGTTTACTCCATTTAATTCAACTTACGTAAAATTCAAAGCAAAAAGACCCATAAAATATGCCATAAAATTAGTGGACTGGGAAGAAAATTTGGGCATCGGCAGTGAAGCAAATGGCGGAAATTCTTACCACCCAGGCGATGGCGGTTTTGTTGCAAATTTTAGTGATGGCACAAGCACAAACTCTTCTTGGAAAGCTCAAACCTTTTATATTGCCCCTTTAGCAGACCTAAATTGTGTAACAGAATCTGGAACTTCAAGACTATCGTCAAATTGCAGTAGCTCTCCTTCGAGTGGAGCAAAATCTTATGCTTTGCACTGGGAGCTTCCAAGCAATTGGTTTGCTTCTGATTTTGATTTTAGCACTTGGCCAAGTGCTACTGTTTTTACCGCTTCTCAAGTAGGAGTAAAACCAGCATATAGTAATTTTAGTACGCAGTTTTCCCCAGCCCAGTTTATTTGGTCCTCTAATTTGATTTTAGACAACTTAGTTCTATTGCGTTTCACGGGTAAGTGATAAATTGAACATTTTATTTTAAAACCAAAATATTTAGACTTACACCTCTAAATAAATATTCTTGATAAAAAATTTGATTCTAAAAATTAAAACTATTTCGTTTTTATAAAACGAAATAGTGATAGTTACTTGACAACAAACTTATTTTAATTTTGTGTTTTTTTTAATTATTTCTCTTTATCTTTAAAAAAAATCAACCTTTAATAATGAAATTCAAATATTTACTTACTTTAGGAGTAGGTATTTATCTCCTTTCTTTATCCCAGTTTTCTTGTACCGAATCATCGGGTCAAGGCCCGGGAATTCCTGATGAAATTGATTATAATTTTCATATTCGGCCCATATTGGCAGATAATTGTTTTGCATGCCATGGCCCAGATGCCAAAAAAAGAAAAGCTGGCCTACGCCTTGATATTGCAGAAGAAGCCTATAAAGCATTAAAAGAAAATCCCGGAAAGCATGCTTTAGTGCCAAATAAACCAAAATCATCTGAGGTTTATTTAAGAATAATTTCTGAAGATCCTGAGTTAAAAATGCCCCCCATTGACTCCAAATTACATCTAACTGAAACCCAAATTGAAATTTTAGAGAAATGGATTAAGCAAGGTGCCGTTTATAAACCACATTGGGCATTTTTGTCGCCAAAGAAAATCCAGCTTCCAGAAATAGAAGAGAAAGATTGGACAAAAAACGAAATCGATTTTTTCATTTTAGAAAAACTAGAAAAAACAGGATTTAAGCCAAATGAACAAGCTGACAAAGAAAGCCTATTGAAAAGACTTTCATTAGATTTAAATGGAATGCCTCCTACTATTCAACAAATGGACGAATTCCAAAAGAATGAAAAAGCCAATGCGTATGAAAACCTAGTAGACCAGTTTCTAGCCAGTCCAAAATACGGTGAAAAGATGGCAGTGTATTGGATGGACATTGCCCGTTTTGCGGATTCTCATGGCTTTCAAGACGACAGCTATCGTAGTCAATGGCCCTGGAGAGATTGGGTGATAAATGCTTATAACAAAAATATGCCTTACAACCAGTTTGTTACGATGCAATTAGCGGGAGACCTTATGCCCAATGCCACAAAAGAAAACATTTTAGCCACCGCATTTAATCGTAACCATAAAATTACAGAAGAAGGAGGTATTGTAGATGAGGAATATAGAGTATCCTATGTGGCAGACAGAACCAACACGTTTAGCAAAGCCTTTCTAGGAATGACCATGGAGTGTGCTGCCTGTCATGATCATAAATATGACCCTGTAACTCAGAAAAACTATTATCAGCTTTTTTCCTTTTTTAATAATGTTTCAGAGAAAGGAATTGAGTCATCGGTGGGCGGTCCTGAAACATATGCTAAAAAACCTTTCATTAAAATCACAAAAGGAGAGGTGGATTCTTTATTACACTTTATAAACAAAAAAGATACATCAGACCTCATTGTTTCCGTAATGGGGGAACTCCAAGACAGCATTCGCCCAACACACATATTGGAAAGAGGAGCCTACGATAAACGAGGGGGTTTAGTATTTCCACAAACTCCTGAATCTATATTAACTTTCAATTCAAAATATCCGAAAAACCGACTCGGCCTTAGCCAATGGCTTTTCGACAAAAAAAATCCACTTACCGCACGTGTCCTTGTAAACCAAATCTGGCAAGAGTTTTTTGGAAAAGGATTAGTAAAAACGCCTGGTGACTTTGGCACTCAAGGTTCATTGCCTAGCCATCCTGAATTATTAGATTGGCTTGCAGTAGATTTTATGGAAAACGGCTGGAACATCAAACGCCTGGTTAGACAAATAGTTACTTCCGCCACTTACCAACAATCGGCTGTTGTTTCTAAAGAAAAATATGCCAAAGATCCCGAAAATATTCTTTTGTCGAGGGCTCCAAGATTTAGAATAAAAGCCGAGTTTATTAGAGATGTAATATTGGCTAGTAGTGGCTTACTAAATACAACCATTGGTGGCCCAAGCAAGAAACCCTACCAGCCCGAAGGCTTATGGGAAGGGGCCACTTCGGGCCGGGGAATACTATCTATGTATAAGCAAGACCACAAGGATGACCTTTATAGAAGAGGCCTTTATAACTTTATAAAGCGAACGGTCCCTCCACCTTATATGACAATTTTTGATGGCAGTAATCGGGATCAATGTCAAGTGGAAAGGCTATCCACCAATACACCATTACAAGCCCTAGTAATGATGAACGACCCAACTCTTTTAGAGGCATCACGGGTATTAGCGTACGAGCTTTTAGAAAATAAAATGCCGATATAAGACAAAATATTTAAGGCTTTTAGGATGATCGTTTGTAGAAAACCCAATGAGAAAGAACTCTTAGTTTTGAGTAATTATTATGATTTTCAAAAGAAAACGCTAACCACAAAAGCAGCTGAAAAACTTTTAAAAGTCGGAGAATATAACACAAAAGAATATGCAGATAAGCAAAGCTTAGCTGCTATGATGCAAGTTATTTCAACAATATATAATTTGGAAGAAACTTTTTCAAAGACTTAATATGGATAAGAACTTTCTTGAACACCAATTAAATTTTAACAGAAGGCGTTTTTTATCACAATTGAGCCTGGGTGTTGGAGGTGTGGCATTGGGTTCATTGCTCATGCCAGATCTTTTTAACAGAAAAAGTGATTCTGAAGCGAATCTCCCTCCTGGCATTCCCGATTTCGCTCCAAAGGCTAAACGTGTCATTTATATGTTTCAAAACGGTGCCCCATCACAGCTCGAATTATTTGATTATAAACCCAAACTCACCGAAATGTTTGGTCAGGAACTCCCCCCATCGGTAAGGGGAGAGCAACGCCTAACCGGAATGACAGCCAATCAATCCTCATTTCCCCTTGTGGGCTCTTTTACTGGATTTAAACAATACGGACAGTCTAGGGCATGGGTTAGCGACTTGTTTCCCTACACCTCAAAAATTGTAGATGATATTTGTATCGTTCGATCTATGCACACCGAAGCCATAAATCACGACCCCGCCTTAACATTCTTTCAGACGGGGGCTCAACAAGGCAACCGCCCAAGTATGGGGGCCTGGCTAAGCTATGGCTTAGGTAGTGAAAACAAAAACTTGCCTGCTTTCACCGTTTTACTTTCTAGAGGAATTGGAAATGGACAGGGCGTGTATTCCAAACTTTGGACCAATGGATTTTTGGAATCAGTACACCAAGGCGTACAATTTAGCAGTGGCGAAAATCCTGTTCTTTATTTGAAAGATCCGGATGGAATGAAAAGAGAAGACAGACGAAAAATGTTGGATAATCTGGCGGCCTTAAACCAGCTGTCTTATGAAAAATATGGGGATCCAGAAATTTCAGCAAAAATTCAACAATATGAAATGGCCTACCGAATGCAAACTGCTGTGCCTGAAATCATGGACCTTTCTAAAGAACCCGACAGTGTTATTAAATTATATGGACCAGATTGTTTAGTGCCAGGCACTTATGCTGCTAACTGCCTAATGGCAAGGAAATTATCAGAAAGCGGAGTACGATTTGTGCAATTGTACCACCAGGGATGGGATCAGCACGGAAACCTACCTTATGAAATTACTAAACAAGCTAAAGACGTAGATCAAGCCTCAGCAGCTGTAGTGTTAGACCTTAAGCAAAGAGGCCTTTTAGACGAAACTTTAGTGATTTGGGGAGGAGAGTTTGGACGAACCAACTATAGTCAAGGCACATTAACCCAAGACAACTATGGCCGAGACCACCACCCGAGGTGCTTCAGTATATGGATGGCTGGAGGTGGAATTAAACCGGGAATGGTGTATGGCGAAACAGACGAGTTTGGATACAATGTAATCAAAGACCCCGTTCATGTGCATGATTTTCAGGCTACTGTTTTAAATCAATTGGGCCTCGATCATGAAAAACTTATTTACAAACACCTTGGCCGTAGATTTAGACTTACCGATGTGTCTGGCAATGTTGTTAAAGACATAATTTCTTAATTAAAAATATCACAAGACTCCATTTCAAAAACTTTAAACCAAAAAATTCTTAGCTTTAATATGAAAAGAAATCTTAAAAACTATGCAGAAGGGTTACTTTTTATGTTAACTGTTTTACTGGTTTTTTTGCTAGCTTTTGAATCTTACATGGTCATACCTTTTTGGCTAAACCCTCTTGGTCGTTTACATCCTTTAGTATTACACTTTCCTCTTGTATTATTGCTTTTAGTCTTACTTTTTGATGTATTTATGCCCAAAACAGACCCTGACTTGATGCTGGTTTTACAAAAATATATCTCCTTTTTATTGCTATTCACCGTTTTGATTTCTTTAGTAACCGCCATCTCTGGATTAATTCTATCGCAAGAAGATGGTTATGATGGAGATAGCCTTGATTGGCACAAATGGACGGGAAGTTTAATGGCTATTTTAGGATGCATCTATTACTCTTTTAGAACAAAAATTCTAAAAAATGTGATAGTGGGAAAATTATCGGCTGCACTGTTAGCAGCTATTCTAATTATTACTGGCCATTTGGGGGCTTCACTTACCCATGGCGAAAATTTTGTTTTCGAAAGTTTTGCGAAAAAAAACCAAGAAAATATTGCTTTTAATGATGCTCTGGTTTTCGAACATTTGGTAATGCCTATTTTTGAGAGCAAATGTATTTCATGCCATGGCTCTAAAAAAATGAAAGGGGAGCTTTTACTCAACACCATTGAAAACATCAAAAAAGGTGGGAAGTCCGGTCATTTTATTACTGCAGGAAATCCCGAAAAGAGTCTTTTGGTGGAACGAATTTTTCTTAGTCAAGAAGAAAAAAAACATATGCCACCCGCTGGAAAAACCCAATTAACAAGCGACGAAAAACGAATAATAAAATGGTGGATTGAAAAGAATGCTGACTTCAAACTGAAAGTGACCAGTTTACCAAAAAATGACTCCTTGAGCCTTTTAGCCAAAAAAATATTTTCCCAAAATACACCAGAGGAAAAATACGACTTTAAAAGCGCTGATGCCGAACTAATAAAAAAACTCAACAATGAATATAGAGTTATAAACTCAAAATCAAAGACCTCGCCAGCATTGGATGTTACGCTTTATAATTCGGCATTTTATACTCCTGCCTCACTCAATGAACTGATTGAAATAAAAGACCAAATTGTCTCATTAAATGTAAGCAAAACACCAATCACTGATGCCGACTTAAAAACTATTGGTCAATTTAAAAACCTGAAAAAACTAAATCTCAACTTTACAAAAATAACTGGAAATGGTCTGCAAAACCTAGCTACCAACACCCAACTTGTTTCTTTGTCTTTGGCAGGTATAAATCTAACTATAAATAATTTAGAGCTCTTTTTGAAGAAAAACAAAACGATTAACACCCTAAGTTTATGGAATACAAATTTAACTGAAGACCATCTAATCAAACTAAAAAAGGGGTATCCAACGATTGATTTTCAAAAAGGAGGAACAGAAAATACGCTGAAACTAAATCTTCCTTTTCTTAAAAATAAACCAATCGTTTTCAAAGATTCTATTCGGTTACAAATAGGACATCCAATTAATGGGGTCACCATTAGATTTACCACTGATAATTCTGAACCCGATAGCCTAAAATCCCAAATTTATCTAGAAGGAAAAACTATATTTACCAAAACTACTACTATTAAAGCCAAAGCCTTTAAAACTGGCTGGTTTGGAAGCGATATGGCCACATTTACTTTATTTAAAAACAGCCTAAAGCCCGATTCCGTTGCTCTTTTAACAAAGCTCAATCGCGTGCATCCCGCCAATGGTTCGGCTACCTTTTTTGACAATACATTTGGCACTTTTAATGCCAACAGCCCGGCTTGGGCAAACAACTGGGCAGGGTTTAGAGAGAATAACATGGAACTGCTCCTTGTTTATAAAAAACCTGTAACCCTTTCTGAAATAGGAATTAACCTACTTATTGAAACTGAAACGAGGATTTTCCCTCCACAATCCATTGAAATTTGGGGTGGCACTTCAGAGAAAAACATGAAGCTATTAAGCACCACTAAACCAATTCAGCCAAAAGAATTAAGCAAACCTTACATTATTACTATTTATTGCAAAACAAAACCTACAAAGGCTACCTTTTTTAAAGTTGTAGCAAAGCCTATGGAATTTGTCCCAAATTGGCATCCTGCAAAAGGAAAAGTCCCCTTGTTTTTGGTGGATGAAATGTTTGTAAATTAATTTTATCAGTCAACATATTTTAAATAACTTCTTTGGATGGTAGTGAATTCGTGTCAAATAATCCGAAAATAAAATACATTACAGACCACTCCATTTATATTTTATTCTAAGCAAACATTTGTAAACGTAAAATTTATATACTTTTGCAAAACGAAATATTACTAAGATGGCTTTCGACTTTCATGCTGACCGGACTATATACTTTAAGTTGCAGTATAACAATACAAAAGATAACATTTTGCCTTGGATAGAAAAGCACAAACCAATACGTGCTGGAATGAAAGTGTTAGAAATAGGTTGTCGAGACGGAGGCGTGCTTTTGCCTTTTATGGAAAAAGGATGTATTGTTACTGGATTCGACCTTGACAAGGGACCTGTGGAAAGTGCGAAGAAAATTTATGCAGACGATATAAAAGACGGAAAAGCCCGATTTTTTGTTCAAGATGTACATGACTATATCTCGGAGAACAAATTTAATGAATCGGCTAAATTCGATATCATCGTGCTAAAGGACGTAATTGAACACGTGTATGGCCACGAAGAAATGATAAGCAACCTCAAACACATTTTATTGCCTGGCGGAGTAATATATTTTGGTTTTCCTCCATGGCAAAACCCCTTTGGTGGACACCAGCAAGTATTAAAAAGTAAGCTTTGGTCTAAGCTACCTTACTATCATATGTTACCAAATTTCTTGTATTATGGCATTATAAAGCGTTGGGAAAAAGACTCATTTGGTTTTATAAAAGCTACTAAGGAAACCAGAATCACACCAGAGAAATTTGAGCGATTGGTAAAAAAACATAATTTCGAAATCCTTGAAAATCACCATTATTTTATAGGAACCATGTATAAATACAAGTTTGGCTTAAAACCTCGAAAACAATTGGGCATAATAAAAGCTATTCCATATTTCCGAAACTTTTTTACAACTGCGGTGGACTATGTGATAAAGCTTAAAGAGTGAAATAGCGTCGTGCTTACGAAAGGTTGGTGTGGAATTACAACACAAAATGCATGGAATAATAAAAATTCTACCAAGAACTAATCAAAGCCTTTAGCTGCTCTTCGTCTACCCTATGTTTGCCATTATAAGAAATTATTTTGGGGTTTATTTCTAATTTCATTTTTTCACGAAACGCCTCCGTAATTTCTGGATACAATACCAAAAACTCGTCTTGAAGGCCATAAACATAATAGGTATCTACATCTTTAAGTTTCTGAGGGTCTATTAAATCTGCTATGCCTTTATTAAAAAAACCCGCCCAAAGCACTAACTTATCAGGCACAAAATTGCACCCATTTAACCACCTCAAAGCAGTTGCACAACCTTGAGAAAAGCCCAAAATATTAATTTTTACCGATTTGTTTGATGTTTGACTTAAAATAATATGATATAGCTCATTTAAATAACTTACGTATTCCTTTGCTTCTGATTCCGTTTGCTCACGAGTGGTCCAGCTTGCCCCTACTCTACTGTATGTTTCGTCTAAATAAAACCGAGAAATCCCTTCTGGGGCCACCACAAAAGTTTCATTATTAGCAATATCATTAAACTTTTTAATAAAAAAACTGGCCAGTTGCCCATAGCCGTGCAAAATAATCCAAATTGTTTTTGTTTCCTGTCCTAATTCTCCTAATGTAAAATACCTCGCCGTTCGCTCTACTTTTATAAGATGTTCTTTACTCTGCATGTTTTTATGTCTTTTTCATTTTTGTGCAAGATATAGGTTTTTTCAAATTCTATAAGGATTCAGAAATTAGAAAAATAAAAATTGTGCTAAAATCCAATCAACAAAAAATCCTCGTTTTTTAGGATCATCTCTTAATTCCATCCAAAAATTGTCCGATAACAAAATGAAAATGTCCACATTCGGACGCATAAAATTAAAATAAAATTTATAACTCACACGTAATCAGTATTTTAAAAAGTTGGCATGCAACTTGAATCTTTAATGGAAAATAGAAAATTTCTTAAAATAACTTTTAGTTAAAATAAAGAAATGAATATTTTAAAAATAAACAATTTAAAAAAATTACAATTATGAAAAAGTTATTAAAATCAATTATCGTGTTTTTCGCTGCTGTATCTTTCGCTACTGCTACTCCTATTAAAGTGCCTGCAACAAAAAGTCCAGAGAGCTTTAAGGTAGGAATGTATAATGTTCAAAATTCTTTTGTAATTCGGTTATTTATTGAAAAAATGACCAGCGATGACATTAAAATTGAATTGAAAAACGCAAATGGCACCTCGCTTTTTTCAAAGTTTACGGGCAAAAAAGAAGCAATAAAATGCTTTAATATTGACATGAGTAATTTAGAATCTGCCAACTATACTTTAGAAATATCGAATGG
>JANNWE010000178.1:0-5123 GCA_031414675.1 Cytophagaceae bacterium | reverse complement strand
TAATTGATAAAAAAAGAATAGAAATTACAAATGGTTACGCCTATGGGGAGTTTAATTTACCAGAAAATTTACCGAGAGGCCAATACCAATTAAGGGCTTTTACACACTATATGTTGAATTTTGATAAGCAGTTTCTGTTTCAACAATCTATCAGTATTCTATCAAAATCAGAAATTTTTAGGCAATCCGAATTAGTAGAAAAAAGTAGTGAAAAGGTAAATGTTTCTATTTCTACCGAAAATTTAGAGCATAATTCTGTAAAACTAAACATTAAGATTAAAAATGAATTAGGAGAACCATTGCCGTCTAATGTATCAATGAGTATAAACAATCCCAAATTTGCTCCATCATTTATGGAGGAAAAGACAATACAGCAAAACCTTTTATATACTACTCAAATACCTGAGAGTAGAAATGAGATTAGGTATGCCATCGAGAAAGGCATTACTTTAAACGGAATCTTTTTGGATAAAAAGAATCTTCCAGTGGAAGGTGAATTAAATGTCTTTGTTGGTAATTTGCAAAATCTTTATGAAACCAAGGCGAATAGTTCTGGTAATTTCTTTCTTAAAGATTTATTTTTTTATGACAATACGAATATTTATTTTCAACCGAAGTCTAAAAAGAATAAAGAAAACCTATTCATTGTTAAAAATAACGAACCATACCCTACCGTAAATTTTGAGGCGAAATGGCCTAATTCTGAAATTGAAAATATTGATTTCTTAAGAATAGAAAAAATAGCTAATAGTAGTAATGAATCATTAAAAGATTCTTTAAAAAAAGAATCAAATGAGACCAAATCTTTGCTTTATGGAATACCAGATTATGTGTTAAAAGAAAAGGATATTACAAAAAATGCAAATGCTCAAGGCATTTTGAATGGATTAAGGAGTAAAGTGCCAAGTATTAATATTACCTCTTCATTAGTCACTATTAGGGGAGGAGCCATTTCTAAAACCAATACTTTGGAGCCTTTAATTTTACTAAACGGTACTATTGTAAGTTCAAGAAATTCATCGGTAATAGCAATTTTATCAACAGTAGATCCCAATAGCATCGAAAGAATTGAGGTAGTTACTCGGATTGTAAATATGTATGGGGAATTGGGTAGAAACGGAATTATCTCTATTTTTACAAAAAATGATGCAAGTAAAAATGAGGATTCTGATTTGAAAAACTTTAAAAAAGTTGAGGTGCTTGGAATAATAGAGCCTAAAGAATTCTATGTAAAAAATAGTCTTTTAATAAATGAAAACGAGCCTACAATGTATTGGAATCCTGAAATATTAACCAATTCAAATGGAGAAGCAAGTGTAGAATTTGTAAGAAAAGATTTTAAAAACAAGATCAAAATCGAAATTCAAGGAATAAGTAGTACCAATGTGCCATTTAGAAGCGTGTTATATTTAGATTAAGATTATGATGAAATTTAAGAAATTACTTGTTTTTGCTGTCATACTCCCGATTTTAATCCAATGTAATCGAAAGTCTTCAAAAATAAAGTCAAAATGGACTAATGATACTACAACAATTTCACCGAAGCGCGAATTTAGAGCAGCTTGGGTGGCAACAGTAGATAATATAGATTGGCCCTCAAAAAAAGGATTAAGTTCTGAAAGACAGCAACAAGAATTTGTCGATATTCTAGATAATCATCAAAAAATAGGAATTAATGCGGTTTTAGTTCAAGTGAGAGCGGCTTCAGACGCTTTTTATGCCAGAAGTGCCGAGCCTTGGTCTGAATGGCTCACTGGCGAGCAAGGGAAAGCTCCTTTTCCAAACTATGACCCCATGAGATTTATGATAGAAGAAAGCCATAGCCGAAATATGGAGTTTCATGCATGGTTAAATCTGAATAGAGGATTACATAAAGTTGCAAAATCTGTAGCTTTAGATCATATTACGATTACAAAACCGGAATGGTTTTTAGCATATGGAGGATATAAATTATACGACTTTGGATTACCTGAAGTGCGCGAATATATTAAAGATGTTGTTTTAAATATTGTTAAGCAATATGATGTTGATGGAATACATTTTGACGATTATTTTTATCCCTACACCAGTGCCAATGAAAAATTGAAAGATATGGCTACTTTTAGCAAATATGGAAAAGGGTTTGATTCAATTGAAAATTGGAGGAGACAAAATATTAATTTGTTAATTCGTGATATTTCAAAAGCCATTTCTATAGAAAAAAAATGGGTTAAGTTTGGAATAAGTCCATTTGGAGTTTGGAGGAACAATAAAGCGGACCCTACAGGATCCTTAAGTGATGCTGGCCAAACTTCTTATGATGATTTGTTTGCAGATACTAAAAAATGGGCAAATGTGGGTTGGATAGATTACATTGCCCCACAAATTTATTTTTCATTTGAGCATCCTAAAGTGCCGTATCAACCACTTGCAGATTGGTGGTCAAATAATCACGGACAAAGGCATTTATATATTGGGCAGAGTACCTATCGAGTTGACCCAAATTCTACTGATGAAAATTGGAAAAACAAAAGCCAATTACCCCGTCAAATGAAGTACAACAGAAATAATAATCAGATTTCAGGCAGTATTTTCTACAATACTTCTTCATTAATGAAAAACAACCTTGGGTTTTGCGACTCTTTAAAGTTATTATACAAATATCCAGCTTTACAACCTGCTATGCCCTGGAAAGACAAGGTTCCACCCAATAGCCCTGAGAATTTAGTAGCCCATAAAGTTAATAATTTAAGTGCCATTTTAACTTGGGAAACTCCACATAAAATAGCCAAAGATAAGGATGAAATTCAAAGCTTTGTTTTGTATAGGTTCGAAGAAAAAGAAACCATAAATCTGAATGATCCAGCCCATATGGTTGCTATCATAAGAAATGTTGGTATGCTATCTTACACAGACAATACGCTAAAAAAGCAAACTAAGTATACCTATTTAATTACTGCTTTAGATAGATTACACAATGAAAGTTTACCCAGTAACCAATTTATATTAAAATGAATAATAAAGAAGCCCTAAGTAGTATTCAAAATATTTTCAAAATATATTTTGAAGCGCTATCTACGTATTCAGAGAAAGATTTTTTTTATAAATCTGATAGTAATACTTGGTCTTTAGCCCAAATGTATGAGCATGTATGCAGTTCAAGTAAATTTTTCTTTTTAGCTAATACAAAAAGATGTTTAGAAAAACGGAATGGACAAGAAGGTGGCCTTATGAATGCTAGAGGTGAAGGTTTATTCAGGAATGGAGGTTTCCCTTCGGATCTTAAAGTGAAGGTTCCCGAAAAAGTAGCATCTGTAATTATTGGAAAAGAAGCTACGTATTATATATCAGAAATAAAAGAAATCATCTTATCAGCTATTGACCTTGAATCATTATTAGTTGAAGATGAAGGAACATATAAAATTGAACATCCCGTTTTTGGCTTTTTAAACGCAGAAGAATGGTTTAAGAGTTTAGAAATGCATTCAAGACATCATTTAAAACAAAAAGAGGGTTTAGAGGCTCTAGCCAAAGATGCCTGACGTTAAATACAGAGTTTATCCTACTTTGTTAAACGAATTTGGAAAATATTTAAATTCACCAACGCAAGAAGCCAAACGAAGTCTTTTAAACAGAATAAATAGAGTTTCTGATTTTGATGAAGAAACTTTAAGAAAATTCAAAAAAGGAATTTCATTTGAAGAAGCAATTGTAAAAAATAAAAGCCATAATTTCGATCCAAAAATAATTGAAGAGGCCCAAAAATTGCTTCCAACTATTAAAATCTTACAAGTTCCTTTAAAGTTTGTTTTTGAAAATATTCAATTTTATGGTTATGCAGATGTAGTAGGGGAGGGAAGAGTTATTGATATCAAAACTACCTCCAGTTATAAGCCATTAAAATTTCAGTTTAATTTCCAAATGCTCTATTTATACGCATTAAAAGACAAAGGATGCCTCCAAATGGACTATTTAATCTACGATTTTCAAAAAATTCACGTTGAAACCTATTTCTTGTCAACATTTAATTTTAATCCGATGCTTGAGCAAATGACTCTTTTTGCTAATTTTTTAGAAGAAAATCGCTCGTTAATTAAAGATCGAAAAATATTTGTTGAAAATGATACCAAAGGCTTATTTTAGAAGAACCAGCTCTACGATGGTTTTACCTTCGTTGTGGTATTTTTCGAGTTTTTCTCAGCTGGGTTTAGGGCTGTTGGTAGGCACTATGATACAGCTCATTACATTTACTGGTTATGAAGCTGTTGTTTATCGGTCAATGCCACATTCCTATGGGACACTAGAGATGAATTCTAAAGAATTTTTGTAAGTTTGCATAATGCAAGAAAAAAATCTATTTTTAGTGGCAGGATGTAATGGGGCGGGGAAAACGACTGCTTCGTTTACCATTCTTCCGGAAATAATAAATTGCAAGGAATTTGTAAATGCAGACGAAATAGCTAGAGGATTATCCCCTTTTCAGCCCGAAAAAGTGGCTTTTGAAGCGGGTAGAATTATGTTAAAAAGAATAGAAGAGTTATTTGCAGAAAACCAAAGTTTTGCAATAGAAACCACACTTGCTTCAAAAAGTTATCAACAAAAAATAAAATTTGCAAAAGCAAATGGATATACAGTAACTTTATTATTCTTTTGGCTCAAGAATGTTGAACTAGCTAGAGAACGTGTTTTAGTAAGAGTATCCGAAGGCGGTCATAATATAGAAACCGATGTTATAGAAAGAAGATACAAAAATGGTTTGAAAAATCTTTTTGAAATTTATTTGCCGATTGTACATGGTGCATTGATTTTCGATAACTCAAATGGTATGCACGAGCTTTTAGCTCAAAAAACCATAGATGGGAACCTTAATATTATTGATGAATTGAAATTTGAAGAATTAAAAAATAGTATATGACAACTGTTGAAACACAAATAGAGTTAAAAGACAAGATTCTTGTTGGGCTTGAAAAAGCTTATGAAAAGCTTATTGAATATAAGAAATATAAAAAATCAGTCCTTGTAATAATGCAAGGAGATAAAATTGTGAGAATAAAACCGGAATAGGCTACTCATACGCATCAGTAGTACCGAACAATCGTCTTTTCGTCCATTCAGAGTCTCCGTCAGGGACTCTGAACATAACG
>JANNWE010000177.1:0-11280 GCA_031414675.1 Cytophagaceae bacterium | reverse complement strand
AATCAAATTGCTCTTTTTAACAATTCATTACTAACCGACAAAATTCTTTTGCTCCCAGGTTTTAATAGGACCTTACCTATAACAAAAGATGCTTTTATAGGCAACAATGGCGATTTTAAAAAAGTGTTTTTAACTTGGGGAAAGATAGTTAATTCTTTTTTTGAATCAGAATTGTCAAAAGGACTATTGACCATTGAAAAAAAATGGGAATTGGCAATTATTCTTCAAGAAAATTTGAATTCTTCAGAATATTTTTTAGGATATTTCCAAAATATTCCTGTTTTAAGTTTAATTACTCTTACTGAAAACTTAAGAACTTATACTAATGCTATTCAGGCTTCAAACGATTTTTATGTTTTTTATCAAAAAGAATTTTCTTTTAAAAACGAAAAACAAAATCAAATAAAAATCTTAGAAAAACAAAAGAAAAAGGCTGAAAACTATGTTTTAGAAACAAAAATAAAGTTAGAAAAATTATTGAATGAAAGAAGCAATGAAGAAGTCGCTCATGTTTTGATGGCAAATCTGCATCAAATAACGGAGGGATTAGAAAATATTGAATTATTTGATTTTTATACAAATAAAAATATTATCATCAAGCTTAAAAAAGACCTATCTGTTCAAAAAAACGCCGAAAACTATTATAGAAAAAGTAAAAATGAAAAAATAGAAATAGATACAATTAATCAAAATATCATTAACCAGGAAATTAACATTCAAAATCTTGAAGAAAAACTATTAGAAATTGCCAAAATTGAATCCCTAAAATTATTAAAACAATACCTAAAAGTAAATCAGCCTAAAATTATAGGGACAGAAAAAAAAGAGCTCTTTAAATGCTTTTATTTTGAAGGATACGAAATTTTAGTAGGAAAGAATTCTAAAAACAACGATACTTTAACTACACAATATGCTCAAAAAGAAGATTATTGGTTTCATGCCCGCGACTGTGCGGGCTCTCACGTAGTTCTTAAAAAGTTGAACAATGCTACAGTACCCAATCATGTGATTGAATATGCCGCTGGATTAGCTGCTTTCTATTCAAAACGTAAAAACGAAAAAGTAGTCCCAGTAATTTTTACTCAAAAAAAATATGTCCGAAAAACCAAAACAATGAAGGAAGGGCAAGTAAGTATCGAAAAAGAATCTACAATTATGGTAGAACCTGTTGTAGTTTAAAAAAAATTTAAAGCATTATTTTTCATTTTTTTTAGTAAAATATTTTTTTCTCCCCAAAATTTAAAAATTATTAAGGCACTTTACCATTTCTGTATTACTTTTGTTCTTCGATAGCGAAATCGAAACCCCACTTGTAAAAATGCCAAAAAATTCTAGCATTAAATCAG
Organism: Cytophagaceae bacterium; assembly: GCA_031414675.1. GTDB lineage: Bacteria > Bacteroidota > Bacteroidia > Cytophagales > Spirosomataceae > Leadbetterella. Next base: position 9,934 of record JANNWE010000177.1, on the reverse strand, counting down.
TCCTAATCATCGGTTCAGGACCCATAGTTATAGGTCAAGCATGTGAATTTGACTATTCTGGAAGCCAAGCCGCAAGATCAATTAGAGAAGAAGGAATTAAGGTAGCCCTAATCAATTCCAATCCGGCAACAATCATGACCGACCCTATGAATGCCGATTATGTATATCTAAAGCCGCTTGATAAGAAATCTATTAAAGAAATTCTTAAAAAGCACCAAGAAATGGGAGAACCCATTGATTGTGTTTTACCTACAATGGGAGGACAAACTGCCCTCAATTTAGCAATTGATTGTGACAAAGCTGGTATTTGGCAAAAATATGGAGTACAAATAATTGGTGTGGATATAAAAGCCATTGAGACTACCGAAGACCGAGAGCTTTTTAGAAACAAAATGATAGAACTCGGAATTGGGGTTTGTCAGGGACGCACAGCAAAGTCTTTTTTAGAAGGTAAAGAAATTGCCCAAGAAATTGGTTTCCCACTAGTTATTCGACCTTCTTATACGCTTGGAGGTTCAGGTGGTGGATTTGTTAACACGCCTGAAGAATTTGATGCTGCCTTGAATCATGGCCTTCATGCTTCACCCATTCACGAAGTTTTAGTTGAGAAATCAATTATGGGTTGGAAAGAATATGAATTAGAACTTTTAAGAGACAACAATCAAAATATTGCTATTATTTGTACTATTGAAAACTTTGACCCCATGGGTGTTCATACAGGTGATTCAATTACTGTAGCTCCAGCTATGACTCTTCCAGACACTGTTTATCAGCATATGCGTGATATGGCAATAAAAATGATGAATGGAATAGGCCAATTTGCTGGTGGTTGTAATGTACAGTTTTCACTAAATCCTGATACCGACGAACTAATAGCAATCGAAATAAACCCAAGAGTAAGCCGATCTTCTGCATTAGCATCTAAAGCCACAGGATATCCTATTGCCAAAATTGCAGCCAAAATGGCTATTGGCTATAACCTTGACGAACTAATAAATCCAATCACCGGGAGTACCTCTGCTTTTTTTGAACCAGCAATTGATTATGTAATTGTAAAAGTACCTAGATGGAATTTTGACAAATTTCCTGGAGCAGACAAAAGGTTGGGTTTGCAAATGAAATCAGTAGGAGAAACGATGGGGATTGGTAGAAATTTCCAAGAAGCTCTACAAAAAGCATGTCAGTCTCTTGAAATTAAAAGAAACGGATTGGGGGCAGATGGCAAAGAAGAAAAAGATCAAGAAAAGCTTAAGTATAGTTTAGCAAATCCATCATGGAATAGGCTTTTTCATGTGTATGATGCTTTTAAGGCAGGTTTATCTTTTAATACCATTCAACGTCTAACAAAAATTGATAAATGGTTTTTGAGGCAGATCGAAGAGATGATACAGCTGGAAAATGAAATTGAAAAGTATAAAATTGGAACTTTACCCACAGAGCATTTGATCAGTGCAAAACAAAAAGGGTATGCAGACCGACAGATAGCACATTTGTTAAAATGTTTAGAGAGCGAAGTATTTCAGAAACGTACAGACTTAAATATTAAAAGAGTATTTAAATGTGTGGATACCTGTTCTGCTGAATTTGAAGCAAAAACTCCCTATTTTTATTCTACTTTTAATGCGTCTTTAGAAAATCCTGATAATGAATCAGTAGTTTCTGATAAAAAGAAAATTCTTGTATTAGGTTCGGGTCCAAATAGAATTGGACAAGGGATTGAATTTGACTATTCTTGTGTGCATGGAGTTTTAGCCGCAAAAGAAATGGGATATGAAACTATTATGATTAATTGTAACCCTGAAACTGTCTCTACTGACCCTGATATTTCTGACAAACTATATTTTGAGCCAGTTTTCTGGGAGAATGTTTATGATATTATTTTGCATGAAAAACCAGAAGGAGTAATCGTACAGCTGGGAGGACAAACTGCTTTAAAAATGGCAGAAAAATTAACTAAATACGGAATAAAAATCATTGGAACTTCATATGAAGCTTTAGATTTAGCGGAAGATAGAGGCCGTTTTTCTGAAAAATTAATTGAGTTGGGAATTCCTTATCCGCAGTTTGATACAGTTAGAACTGCAGATAGAGCTGTAGAGGTTTCTAAGGAACTAGGTTTCCCTTTGTTAGTTCGACCTAGTTATGTGCTAGGTGGCCAAAGTATGAAAATCGTAATAAATGAAACAGAATTAGAGCAACATGTTGTAAAAATATTAAATGATATTCCGGATAATAATATTTTGTTAGACCATTTTTTGGAAAATGCTATTGAAGCCGAAGCAGATGCTATTTGTGATGGGGAAGATGTTTATATTATTGGAATAATGGAGCATATTGAACCCGCAGGTATCCATTCAGGTGATTCTTATGCTGTTCTGCCGGCATTTGACTTGAGCGAAAGTGTCCTAAAACAAATTGACGAATATACTAGAAAAATAGCCATTGGCTTGCGAACCCAAGGGCTAATCAATATTCAATTTGCCATTAAAAACGAAATAGTTTACGTAATAGAAGCAAATCCAAGAGCATCTCGTACAGTGCCATTTATTTGCAAAGCCTATCAAGAGCCCTATGTAAATTATGCCACAAAAGTTATGTTAGGGGCTAAAGTGAAAGATTTTAGCTTTAATCCAATAAAACATGGGTATGCTATTAAAATTCCTGTGTTTTCATTTAATAAGTTTCCAAATGTCAATAAAGAATTAGGACCAGAAATGAAATCTACTGGAGAAGGAATATACTTTATTGAAGACTTGACAGATGATTTCTTTTTAGAAATTTATGCAGAGCGAAATATGTATATGAGTAGATAAATTTAAATACATTTTAGTAATTCGTAAATAAGATTTTTTCTAAAAACATATTATTTGGCAAAGAAGAATTATTTCTAATTATTTTAAAAGCTTTTAATGATATTTTATGATTTCCATTAAAATCTATAGCTAAAAACAAGCATTTGAATGTATCTGATTTAAAACCAAATGACTATTTTTTATTAATATAAATTAGAATTTTGCCTACTATTGCCATAAATTCTAATATAGTAAAGCAAAAAATAAAAAATTCATATATTTACATTTTTTTATGATCCATTAATTTTAAATGAATATCCTTGGAATATCCGCGTATTATCATGATTCAGCTGCTGCACTTATTCAAAATGGGAAAATAATAGCTGCAGCCCAAGAAGAAAGATTTACTCGAAAAAAACATGACCCGAATTTTCCTATAAATGCTGCAAAATTTTGTTTAGAATATGGAGGTCTGAGCCTTGACAAAATTGATGCTATTGTGTTTTATGATAAGCCGCTATTAAAGTTTGAGCGATTGCTTGAAACTTATTATGCCTTTGCTCCTAAAGGGATACGCTCTTTTATTACCTCAATCCCGATTTGGATAAAAGAAAAGATGTTTTTAAAGCGTCTTATACATGAAGAACTTATTAAGATTGGTAGTTATGATAAAAAGCGGGTAAAATTACTTTTTCCCGAACATCACCTTTCACATGCAGCAAGTGCTTTTTACCCTTCTACTTTCTCTGAAGCCGCTATTTTAACCATAGATGGAGTGGGAGAATGGGCAACGGCGTCTATTTGCCATGGAGTTAATGAAAATATAAAAATTCTTAAGGAGCTGCACTTCCCTCATTCTTTAGGTTTGTTGTATTCTGCTTTCACCTATTTTCTGGGTTTTAGAGTAAACTCTGGCGAATATAAACTTATGGGATTGGCTCCTTACGGAAATCCAGATTCTCCCAGAGTTTCTGAGTATGTTTCAATTATTAAGAAACATTTAATCAGTATAAAAGAGGATGGATCTATATTCTTAGATCAAAAATTCTTTGACTATGCCACTGGGTTGAAAATGGTAAATGAAAATAAATGGGAAACACTTTTTGGATTCAAAACCCGTAAACCAGAAGATGAATTATTACAACATCATTGTGATTTAGGCCTTGCTATTCAACAAATTACCGAAGAGGTTGTAATTCTGATGGCTAAAGAAGCTAAAAGACTTACAGGAAGTAAATTTTTATGTATAGCAGGAGGTGTGGCATTAAATTGTGTTTCTAACGGCAAATTGCAAAAGTCTGGTATTTTTGAAGAAATATTTATTCAACCCGCGGCAGGAGATGCTGGTGGTGCATTAGGAGCTGCCTTAGCCGTTAATTATATCTATTTTGGGCAAAAAAGAGAAATTAATTATAAGTTTGATGCTTTAAATGGCTCTTATTTAGGTCCAACTTTTTCAGATTTAGAAGTAGAGTTAATGGCTAAAAAGTATGAAGCTAGTTTTACTTTTTTTGACAATTTCAGTGAATTAGCAGCCAAAACAGCTAATCTTATAGCTAACGAAAACGTGATAGGTTGGGTACAAGGAAAAATGGAGTTTGGCCCAAGAGCATTAGGCGCCAGAAGTATTTTAGGTGACCCAAGAAGCCCAGAAATGCAGAAAAAACTAAATCTTAAAATAAAATATAGAGAATCTTTTAGGCCATTTGCACCATCTGTTTTGGCAGAAGATCTAAATAAATATTTTGATTATGAGGGTACTTCTCCTTATATGTTATTAGTGCATGAAGTTTCCAAATCAATTAGAAAAGAATTGCCAAATAATTATAATGATTTAGACTTACGTCAAAAATTATACTATCAAAGATCCGAATTGCCATCTATTACTCATATTGATTTTTCAGCAAGAATTCAAACAGTTCATAAAGAAACCAATCCTAAATATTATGAATTAATAGAAAATTTCAAGAAAATTACTGGCTGTGGGGTAGTGGTTAATACATCATTTAATGTTAGAGGCGAACCCATTGTAATGACTCCAAACGATGCCTATCGTTGCTTTATGAGAACAGAAATGGACTTTTTAGTGGTTGGGAATTTTCTTTTTGAAAAAGCAAAACAACCCGTTTGGCAAGAAAAGGATAATTGGCAAGAAGAATTTGTATTAGATTAATTATAACAAACAAAATTATGGATTTCATTAAAGATTTATGGGGCTTTTTAGCTGCGAGAAAAAAATTTTGGCTTGCTCCAATAATTATACTTTTATTATTAATTGGCATTTTAATAGTAATTGGAGGTGGCTCTGCTATAGCTCCATTTATTTATACTTTATTCTAAAACTATATGAAAAACGAAGATAAATCAAAGAGTTTACTAGTTATTGTACTTGGTTTTCTAGTTCTATATTTTATTTTTAAGTCAATTTATTTTATTTGGGCTGCTCTAGGAATAGGAATAATCAGTTTAATGATTCCCCTCATTGGAGATTTTATTTTGAAAGGATGGTTTAAAATAGGTGAAATCTTAGGATTTATTAATTCTAGAATTCTTTTAGGAGGGATATTTTTTATTTTTTTAACGCCATTTGCTTGGCTTCAAAAAATATTTTCAAAAGCTTCCACTTCAATCCAATTAAATGATGGAGATAAAAGTGTATATCGAACAAGAGAGCATCAATATGAACCAAAAGATTTTGAAAATATATGGTAAAATTCCATAACAATTTTTTTATGCTATTTTAAATAAAAGTCTAATAGAAGTTTGTTAATTTTTTAAAATATTTAATTCAAATTTTTTTACTCATATTTAGAGATAAGTATATGATTTATTTTAAAAAAAATAGAATCAAATCCAACATTTGAAGATAACTTCATAGAAAAAAAAGACTTCTTTTTTTTAACACTTCTTTTTTATGTCAAGGACAAAGTTTAAACCAAAGGTTAATCTCTGTTCTTAAGCTCAAAAACCGCCTCTAGTTAATAAAATATCATAGATTTAAGGAATTGATTCATTAGAGCTATTTAAGGTAATTAAAACAAATTTTTAAGCACCTTTTTAAATCTATCTCTTGGGAGCTTTTATTTTTTTCTATATTTTTAAAATTGGTATTGTAATAATTTTTTACTTATTGATTAAAATAAAATTGATAAGCAAAAAACAAATCTAATTTAAATTAATATTTACTTTTTAATAATCGCTTGAACTTTAAATGGAAAAATAAATATTTTAAAATTAATTTAGAAAGAGGCTTGCACGGTAAAAATAAAGCTTGTACTTTTGCACCACGATTACGGAAACGCAATCATACATAGTTCAAAAAAATGCTGTTTTTACGCTAATTTTTCGATTTATGGGACCAGTCGGCCCTATCGTCTAGCGGTTAGGACACGTCCCTTTCACGGATGAAACCGGGGTTCGATTCCCCGTAGGGTCACTCAAGATGAGTAGTGAAAATTTTAAATCCTCTATAGAAATATGGAGGATTTTTTTTGCTTTATTTCGACCTATTTTTTAAAAATTTAATTAAAAATACCCATCCCTTTCACGAATGAAAGAGGGTGGTGCGGCATTCCGACGGGTGGCCGATGCCATTTGATTCCCCGTATCCAAAAGCGATATAAGCCTTCGAAAGATAAGTAGTGAAAATTTTAAATCCACTATAGAAATATGGAAGATTTTTTTTACTCTGTTTCGACCTATTTTTATAAGCGATTAAATTCAACCAATACATTAGCATTCTTTAACCACCATTTTTATCAATCTAAATCGTTCACATAATTTGGCAAGAAAGAATACTTCTAAATAAGCTTTTTATCCTAAATTTTTTTATTTATGGGCTGTAATTAAATTATTTCCGAACTCTGACAGGATATGGAGGTGTTTTAATAGCTTTTGGTGGATTAGCTTTTAGCTGTTCCATTACCATTTCAATGGCTTTTTCCAATTGTGGGTCTCCGCCCTTCATTACATCCACGGGCCACTGTTCAACTTCTACATCCGGTGGAGTACCTACATTCTCAATGCCAAATCCAGTTTCATCATAAAACGCAAGATTGGGTGCTGTAACACTGCCACCATCTATAAACTCAGGGAAACCAAGTACGCCCACTAATCCGCCCCAGGTAGTTTTACCAATCAGCGTTCCTAGTTTTGCCTGACGGAAAAGATAAGGTAGATAGTCGCCGCCTGAACCGGCGGTTTCATCTATCAGCATCACTTTGGGGCCTTGGATAGATGCATTGGGTGCTTTTTGATCTTTACCATAACGATAGTTCCAATAGGATTGCACAGGCTTCTTAAGTATATCAATATAGTAATCGGCTAATTGGCCTCCACCATTAAATCGCTCATCAATAATTATAGCCTGCTTATTGGCCTGCGGAAAGAAATAGCGTTTAAAATATTCGTGTCCTGCGGTGGTGGTATTGGGCACATACACATAGGCAACCTGACCGTTGGTAGCTTCATGTACTTTTTTCATATTGCCTTCCACCCAATCGCGGTTACGCAATGTATTTTCACTGGCAACGGGTGTCACCTTGAAGGTTCTCGAATTGGAGCCATCTGCTGAAGCCGATACGGTAAGGCTCACGATTTTTCCGGATGTATTTTCAAAGAAACTATAAAAGTTATTTTCAGTAGTTACGTTTTGTCCGTTTACCGATATAATATAATCGCCCACCTTAACATCTACACCGGGTTCGGTAAGCGGAGAACGCAAATCAGGTGTCCAGTTTAATCCACCATAAATTTTCTTAACACGATAACGGTTGTTATTTACTTCGTAATCTGCACCAAGCAAGCCTCCAGCAACCACATCAGGATTAACTCTTCTGTCACCGGCTGAAAACCGATGGTGGCCAACCGCCAGCTCGCTGCACATCCACTGCATTACTCTGTACAAATCATTTGTGTTTGAAAGATCAGGTAGAAATACTTGGTATTTTTTCTTCATGGCTTCCCAATTAGCACCATGCATACCTGGATCGTAAAAATAATCGCGGTTTACTCGCCATGCTTCATTGAAAATATTTTTCCATTCATCTTGTGGGGAAATTTTCACCTGTAAAGCAGAAGTATTCACCATAGCATCAGGTCCTGGTTTTTGACCAACAGCGGTAATACCCCATTTTCCTTTACTATTAAAAAGCATTTTTTCGCCTTTTGCGGCAATTACAAAAGCATCTGCCGGCATGATGGGCTCTTCCTTGCGTTTTTTCAAATTGTAGCTATGCAACATGGTAGGCCCAGAGTTAGCAGGCAGGGATGATAAATAATATAATTCGCCTTCTTTGGCAACATTAAGTGAGCTGTAACTGCCTTTTGATAAAGGAAATGGTACCACCCTATTTTCTAAGCCTTCCCAATCAATTTTAAATGCGAGTTTTGGCTCCAGTAATGCTGCTGAACCTTTTACACTATCGGCTTTTGCTCCAGACTTATCGACAGACGGTTCTTTTGTTTCCTCCATATCATTCTCCTTGGTAAAAGGTGACTTAACTGTTTTTTGAAGTGTTACCAAGTAAATCGTATTGGTAGAAGACATATCCTGATTGGACAGATCAAACCAATTTACCACTGGTCCAGCATCGGTGCTAGCCAGCATATATAGATATTTTCCCGATGGGTCAAACTTAGGTTCAGTTACATTGCTTAATCCATCGGTTATTGGATAAGATTTATTTTCCGCTAAAGAATAAATCCAGGCTTTTTCAAAATTCGTTTCTGTTATAGTGGTGTAGGCAACGAAGTTTCCATCAGATGACCAACTACCAAACAGTTCGCGGAAAGGCCCGGGTACATAATGTGCATCTTCAGCAATTTTATCTGCCTTGCCTGATGCAATATCCAGTACATAAAGCCGACGTCCGTTATCAACAAAACAAAGCTTTTTGCTATCGGGCGACCAATGAATAAACGCATAAAACCCAGCACCGCTCAACTTAAACGCTTTAGGTTCACCATTTCCGTCCTGATTTTTTATATGCAGGCCATACTCACCTCTAGCATCGGAGAAATACGCGACTGATTTACCATCGGGCGACCACTCAGGAAACTTTTCATGTGCACCAGGCGTATTTGTTAGGTTCATTGGATCGCCCTTTTGTGCAGGGATAGTAAATATTTCGCCCCTAAAATCGACAACTACCCTTGCACCTGAAGGAGAAATATGACCAGAGCGGATGTAATCATCGCCTTTTACAAATCTTGACCGGTGATCTAGCAAATCCGCAGAAATACCTATTTTTAATTTAGTGATGGTATTGTTGCTTGTATTAAGGGTATGCAGATAACCGGACTGTGCAAAAATGATTTCGCCCAATGTTCCTTCAAGACTAGAAACAGGGAAATCGTTGAATTTACTTAATTGGGTAACAGCCTTGTTTGATGGCTCATAGCTGTATATGTTAAACTCTCCGTTGCGGTCGCTTCGAAAAAACACTTTGGAACCTTCCCAAATAGGACGTGTATCATTACACCCTCCTTTTGGTTTTGGTATTTCGGTAACAGCGTTGGATTTGGTATTGAATAGCCAAATTCGACTCATTGTACCACCACGATAGTTTTTCCATTGCTCAAATGCATCAGGAATAGTGGTGTAAGCAATCATGCTACCATCCGGACTATAGGATGCCCAAAATGCATTGGGAATGGGTAATTGCAATTCGCTACCATTTTTTGTATCCACCGTAAATAACTGGTAATAGCGCGTGGTAAAACTGTTACGTTGCGATGCAAACAAAACCTTTTTGCCATCGGGCGAAAAATCGCGTACAAGATCATTGCCAGGATGCCAAGTAAGCCTTTTGGGAATACCGCCTGCTGCTGGTACTAAAAACACGTCGCTATTGCCATCATATTGCCCAGTAAAGGCAATCATACTGCCATCCGGTGAAAAGACAGGATTAGATTCCTGCCCTTCGCTAACTGTTATACGCCTCGGGTAAGAACCATCTCTATTGGCAACCCAAAGGTCTTCCCCATAAATAAAAGCGATATGAGTTTTACTAATGGCAGGCTGCCAAAGTAGACGTGTATTTTCCGTATCAATGGCAAATCCAATTTGGATAAATCCAGTAAAAAATAAAACGGTAAATATTAGCCGGGAATGAAATTTCATCTTGAATAATTTAAAATGT
>JANNWE010000176.1:0-2970 GCA_031414675.1 Cytophagaceae bacterium | reverse complement strand
AACAATGGATTAGACCTTAGAAATGGAAGACTGTCTTTACCTAAAAACGAAACCATTACTTGGTTTCAAGAGCATACTACCTTTTTAGAAGAAAATGGAATAAAAGTAGTTCAAATAAATGAAGGTAATATTCAATATTTTTTGGGATATTCTAACATCGAATTAAAAATTGAAGAGAAAAATGATTGGTTTGATGTTCATGCATTAGTGCAGTTTGGTGAATTTGTAATTCCTTTCTTAAAACTACGAAAGTACATAATAAACAATATTAAAGAATTTGAACTTCCAGACGGAAAATTAGCTATAATTCCCGTTTCATGGTTTACGAAGTATTCCGAGCTTTTTCATAATCTTGAACTTGACGAAAATGAAAACCAGGTATTAAAAAAACATCAAATTGGCCTTGTTTATAATCTCGAAAAAGAAGGTTTAGCGGTTACTGTAATGAGCCGAAAACTACAAACCTTACGAAATTTTGAAGAAATAGAGGAAATAAAATTACCTAAATTTTTTAAAGGAAAGCTTCGCCCCTACCAAAAAGCAGGGTATGATTGGCTGCATTTTCTTAAGTCTTTTAATTTTGGCGGATGCCTTGCAGATGACATGGGTTTAGGAAAGACAGTAACTACGCTGGCATTTTTGCAAAAATTAAAGGAAGAAGGTAAAGAACACCCGAGTTTGATCGTAATGCCAACGTCTCTCATCTACAATTGGCAAAAAGAAGCAACAAAATTTACTCCGAAGCTTAAAATCTTAATACACTTTGGCCCAAATAGATCAAAAGATGCCTGCCATTTCAACGAGTATGACCTCATCATTTGCTCTTATGGAATTTTAAGATTAGACGTAGAGTTTATTCGGAAATTCAGGTTTAATTATATCATATTAGATGAATCACAAGCAATAAAAAATCCTAGTTCAATTATTTTCCAGTCTGTAATGTTATTAAATTCTACCAATAGATTAATTCTTACGGGTACTCCTCTCGAAAACAGCACCTTAGATCTTTGGTCACAAATTAGTTTTATAAACCCAGGATTATTAGGTACAGAACGATTTTTTAAAAACCATTATCAGCATCAAATAGAAAAACTGAAAGATGAGTTAACACTTCAAAAGCTATTTTCAAAAATAAAGCCTTTTTTGCTTAGAAGACATAAATCACAAGTTGCAAAAGATTTACCCGAAAAAATAGAGACCGTTCAATACTGCCAAATGACGGAGGAACAAGAAAAAATCTATGAAGAAACTAAATCCTATATCCGAAATCAACTCCTTAATGAAATGGGACAGAAACAAGCAAATAAATCAAATATTTTAGTTTTGCAAGGCCTAAACAAATTAAGACAAATAGCCAATAACCCTAAAATGGTGGATATGGACTTTATTGGAGAATCCGGCAAAGACAATGATGTGATGTTTAAATTAATGGACGTGGCCCAAGAAGGTTACAAAACGCTGGTTTTTAGCCAATATGTGAAGCACTTAAGTTTAATTAGAACGAAATTAGACGATGCCAACATTCCATATTTATACTTAGATGGTTCCACCACCCATCGCCAAGACTTGGTAGATGAATTTCAAAACAATTCAAGCAAAAAAGTGTTTTTGATTTCTTTAAAAGCAGGTGGAGTAGGGCTAAACCTGACGGCAGCAGAATATGTGTTTATTTTAGATCCTTGGTGGAATCCCGCAATAGAAGCACAGGCTATTGATAGAGCCCACAGAATTGGGCAGAAAAATACAGTTTTTAGTTATAAATTTATATCCAAAAATACCATCGAAGAGAAAATTCTTGACCTTCAAAACTCTAAAAAACAACTCTTTAACGATTTAATAACAACAGAAGAGAGCTTCATGAAGTCTCTTTCTGAAAAAGATATTTTATCGTTGTTGGAATAGAGATTAGATGGATATTTTATATTTTAGTTTTTGAAACTATCATGCAACTTTTTGATTAAAATATCATCTATTAAGAAAAAAAACTAAAATTATGAAAAAAATAATCGTATTATTCTTCGCCTTGGTATATGGCTTCAGTTCATTTTCTCAAGAAAATAGCCCTTTTTTAACAAAGGGATTCCCTTCAAAAAACATAAATAAACTAGAAATAAATACTTCAGGAGGTGGAATAACAGTTTCAGGAACCAACAATTCAGAAGCTACAGTAAAAGTTTTTATTAAAGGGAATGGAGCAAAAAAGAATTTAACTAAAAATGAAATTGAGGGTTTACTCAAAAACTATGACTTTTCAGTTAAAATGGATGGAAATACCTTGACGTGTTTGGCCAAAGCAAAAAAAGACATGAATTGGAAAAACAGCCTTTCTATTAGTTTTGAGGCTAATGTACCAGAAAGAATATCAGCCGACCTTAAAACAAGTGGTGGCGGAATAAGTTTAGACCATTTAGACGGTAATATTAATTTCAAAACCAGTGGAGGTGGTTTAAAATTAAATAAATTGGCTGGTACTATTGATGGCAAAACCTCAGGAGGTGGTATCAAACTTACGAATAGCGAAGGAAAAATAAATTTAAATACAAGTGGTGGAGGAATAGATTTGGCAGATACAAAAGGAGAAATTAACGTAAATACTTCTGGCGGAGGTATTTCATTAACAAATTTAAAAGGTAATATAAAAGCTAACACCAGTGGTGGAGGCATTAATTCTGCAAACATCAATGGAAGTTTGAATATTGCCACTTCTGGAGGTTCTATTAATCTAGAAAAAATAACAGGAGATGTAGAAGCCAGAACCAGTGGGGGGAATATTAATGCCGAAATAATTAAAATGGGAAAAATAGTAAGACTTTCAACAAGTGCAGGAAATATAAGAGCTAATTTACCATTTAACCAGGGAATGGATCTTGATATAAGTGGTTCTAGAATAAAAAGTGAGAAATTAACTAAAGTCTCTAACAATCTTAAGTCGGGGAAAGTGAAAGGCAAGGTAAATGGCGGAGGAACGGC
>JANNWE010000175.1:0-3393 GCA_031414675.1 Cytophagaceae bacterium | reverse complement strand
CAAAAGAATTTTTATCGATGATTTTATAATAACCTAAAAACTAAATTAAAAACTTGGAAACAATCACCAGAAGAACTAAGGAATAGGACAGTTTTCCCACGAAATAATGTGCCTGAAACTTCTTTTGTAAATCAAATACGGCTGAACCACAGGTAATATTATCCACCAAGCAAATTTTCAAATAAGAATGTAGTATTTAAATTCTATTACCTCTTTTAATAATTTTAAGATTGCTTCCCAATTTTTTTTTCAACTATCAAGAACAAAAAAAGCCCTTGTATTTTGCCCTTGAATTTGTCAGATGTCAAAAAAATACTTTATTTGAAGGATTTCTAGTCAAAAGCATTTATTTTTGAGGATTACTGCGTTTTTAGAATCAATCTTATAAAAATTCAACCTTATGAAATTCAAATTATTCACTTTCTGTATTCTATTTCTATTTGTTTCTCACGAATCTGAAGCATTTAAGAAAAAAAAGCCAATAAAAACACTTATCGTGGATGGGCAAAACAACCATAATCAATGGCCAAAGGTGACCTACATGATGAAAAAATATTTGGAAGAAACAGGGCTTTTTATTGTGGATGTAAAACGAAGCGCATTTACATGGGAAGGAGATAAATTATTAAGCGATTTTGCTATTCCTAGAATGCCGCCTACTGAAGCTCTGCCAAAATCTAAAGCAGATCCAAACTTTGCCCCTGATTTTGAAAACTATGATTTAGTAATTGTGAATTTTGGTTGGAATGCTGCCGAATGGCCAGCTTCAACCCAAACTGCTATGGAACAATTTGTTAAAAAAGGCGGAGGTGTCGTAATTGTCCATGCCGCCGACAATTCATTTCCAAAATGGCCAGCCTACAACCAAATGATAGGTATTGGCGGTTGGGGCGACCGCACGGAGAAAGACGGTCCATATGTATATTTTGACGACAACGGTAAATTAATACGAGACACATCTCCTGGTAAAGCTGGCTCGCACGGCCCACAACACGAATACAAAATTACAGTTAGAGATACTAAACACCCAATTACCAAGGGGATGCCCCTTGATTGGCTGCACACTAAAGATGAATTGTATGATAAATTACGAGGCCCAGCAGAAAACATGACTGTGTTGGCAACTACTTATTCCTCAAAAGAAAACAAAGGTACCGGTAGACATGAGCCCATGCTTATGACCATAAATTTTGGGAAAGGAAGAATATTTCATACGCCCATGGGACACGCCGACTATTCAGTAGAGTGTGTAGGCTTTATTACAAGTTTATTAAGAGGGTCACAATGGGCTGCAACGGGTAAAGTAACAATTCCGATACCCGCTGATTTTCCAACAGCTGAAAAGTCAAGTTCTAGACCATTTGTGAAATAAAAAGAATAATGTATTAATCTTACTAAATGAAAAAAATTAAGCTTGTTCTTACGTTTATTTTTGGTGCCTTTTTGATTTATGGAGGTATAAATCATTTTTTGAAACCTGAAATGTATTTCCCCTTTTTTCCAGATTTTTTACCCAAAGAAATCTTAAACTATTTGGTCGGAATTTTAGAAATAGTAATTGGTTTTGGAGTGTTCATACCCCAATGGCGTAAATTAGCAACGGTAGGAATTTTAATTATGATGCTTGCATTTTTACCCCTTCATATTTGGGATGTTTTCAGAGAAAACCCTGCCATTGGTAGTCATCAAGCAAGTTTAGTGAGACTTCCTATACAATTTGTTTTAATTGCTTGGGCATGGTTTATCAGTAAAGATTTAGCTTAAAATTACTATAATAAATATTCTTTTCAATGAAAATTCTGACTATTTTTTTCTTCTATTTTTCAATTTGTTACGGCACTTATGCTCAAAATGTTGAAAAACAAACTGCTGAAATAAAGGCCGTTTTAACCGACTTCTTCGAAGTATTCACTCACCCCGACCTGAAGTATTACGATAGAAATTGTAGCTCGGATTTTCAGCTACTTGAACATGGTGAGGTGTGGACACGAAAAGAAATTAAGGAGTATGTGGAAAAAATGACATCAAAACCCATTCAGTTTGAAAGAACCAATAGTTTCGAATTTACTCAAGTAAACTTTAGAGGAAAAATGGCTTGGGTAAACTATCATAATACCGCCACAATAAAGTCTTTAAGCGATGGCTCCATTAAAAAATTGCAATGGCTTGAAAGTATCATTTTAGAAAAAGTAAATGGCAAATGGATCTTACACCAAATGCATTCCACTCGGAAATCCAAATAAAAATTTATCCTAAATATGGAAACTTTAAAACTTTCTATTGAGAATCATGTTGCAACAGTTACGATAAATCGACCCGAAAAAGTAAATGCCTTAAACCAAATAGCATGGGAAGAAATAGAAACCGTTTTTAATGACCTCGACCTCAACCCTGAAGTACGAGTAATAATAATAGAAGGAGGAGAAAGCAAGCACTTTTGTGCAGGCATTGACCTTAGCTTGTTAATGACCGTAACCCAAAACGATGTACCATGCGAAGGTCGAAAAAGAGAGCAGCTCCGTAAAAACGTATTTAAACTTCAGGCACCCATAAATGCCATTGAAAACTGTTCTAAACCCGTGCTTGCAGCCATCCATGGAGGATGTATTGGGGGAGGAATAGACTTGGTTTGTGCCTGTGATATGCGTTATTGCACGGAAGATGCCTATTTTACCATCAAAGAAATAGACATGGGTATGGTAGCGGATTTAGGAACACTCCAACGTCTTCCGAAGCTTATTGGCGACGGAATGGTGAGAGAAATGGCTTATACGGGTAGAAATGTGGAAGGAAAAGAAGCTGAAAAAATTGGTATTGTAAACAGCGTATTTGAAAATAAAGAATTGATGTTGTTCGAGGTTAAAAAAATTGCAGAAGCAATAGCTCAAAAATCCCCACTTTCAATCAGAGGCACAAAACATATATTATTTCACACACGTGACCATACCGTGGCCGATGGACTAAACTACATGGCCACTTGGAATGCCGCAATGCTACTTTCTGCAGACCTACAGGAAGCTTTTGAAGCAAAAATGTTGAAACGAGCCGCTGATTATAAGGATTAAAAATAAGATTTTATCTCCGTTTTTTTTCGATAAAACCATAAATAAAAATCCACAAATAGCTGGATTATTAATGTCTCCTCGCATAAAATTTAATACTCCATTTTGTACTAAAAAGCAGCATAATTGATATTGCTTGTTTGTAAAGAATTGTGCTTTTTTTTAATATTAGACTTATACCTCGGATAACGAAAAGAAATTAACAAGCAACAGTCTTGAAAGTTTCTGTGCTAACAATTCGAATTGTTGAAGTAATTTTTTTGAGCTTCCTTTTCCTCCAAAATTATAATTACAATTTGAATTAAATAGATACAAAAAATGGCCTCTCAAA
>JANNWE010000174.1:0-2068 GCA_031414675.1 Cytophagaceae bacterium | reverse complement strand
TAATTGCCACAACTCGCCCCGAAACCATAATGGCCGATGCCGCTATTTGTGTGCACCCTGAAGACGAAAGGTACAAACATTTAATAGGCAAAAAAGTAAAAATTCCGCTTATTAATAGAGAAATAGCAATTATTGGAGATGCTTATGTGGAAATGGAATTTGGTACGGGATGCTTAAAAGTTACCCCAGCTCACGACCAAAATGATTTTGCTTTAGGTGAAAAACACAAATTGGAGGTAATTGATATTTTAACTGACGATGGAAAACTTAATGAAAAAGCTCAGGTTTTAGTAGGGGAGGATCGGTTTGTTGCCAGAAAAAAAATCATCCAAATGTTGGAAGAATCCGGCAATTTGGTAAAAGTGGAAGACTATAAATCAAACGTTGGCACTTCAGAAAGAACTGGGGCGGTGATAGAGCCAAAAATCTCTTTGCAATGGTTTCTTAAAATGGAGCGATTAAGTAAACCCGCTCACCAAAAAGTGATGGACGACACCATTCAGTTGATTCCTCCGAAGTTTAAAAACACCTACAACCATTGGATGGAAAACGTGCGGGACTGGTGTATTAGTCGCCAATTGTGGTGGGGACATCGTATTCCAGCTTTTTATATGGAAGATGGTACTTGTATAGTGGCAAAAACTAAAAAAGAAGCCTTGAAAATCGCCAGAGAAAAATACCAATTGTATGCCCTTAGCGAAAAAGATTTAAGCCAAGACGAAGATGTTTTAGACACTTGGTTTAGCTCTTGGCTTTGGCCAATTTCTGTTTTTGATGGTTTTAAAGACCCTAAAAATGCAGATATTAACTATTATTATCCGACGAATGACTTGGTAACTGCTCCCGAAATTTTGTTTTTTTGGGTAGCGAGAATGATTATTGCTGGCTATGAGTATAAAGGTACATTTCCTTTCAAGAACGTCTATTTAACTGGAATTGTAAGAGATAAGCAAGGTAGAAAAATGTCAAAATCTTTAGGAAATTCTCCTGACCCTTTAGATTTGATTGATAAATTTGGAGCAGATGGCGTAAGAACGGGAATGCTTTTTAGTTCTCCAGCTGGCAATGATTTGCCATATGATGAAAAGTTGATTGAACAAGGCCGAAACTTTTCCAATAAAATGTGGAATGCATTTCGTTTAGTGAAAGGCTGGAAAACGGTTAATGAATCAATGAATTTGCAAAATGCAAGTGCTATAAAATGGTTTAAATCTAAACTAAATGCTTCAGTGACCGAAATTCTCGATCATTATGATAAGTTTAGAATGTCTGATGGTCTTTTGGTTACTTATAATTTAATATGGAATGACTTCTGTTCCCAATATTTGGAAATGGTAAAGCCTTCATATATTGACGGTCAGAGTTTGCCAATTGACCAGGAAACCTACAAGGCTACCTTAGACTTTTTTGATGAACTTATGCGTCTAGTACACCCATGGACCCCTTTTATTTCTGAAGAGATTTGGCAAAATATTCAACAACGAGCGGAATTTGATTCTATTTGTATTCAAGAATTCCCGAAAGGAGGGGAGGTAGATGCCAAGATTTTGGCCGACTTCGAAATCTTGTTTGAAATAGTTTCTTGGGTGCGAAACACCCGCCAGTCAAAGCAAATTTCACCAAAAGAAACCTTGCCATTGAGTATTAATACCCAAGATGCCAACAAATACGCACATGTAGAAGATTTAATGAAAAAAATGGCGAACCTTTCAGAAATTACTTTTGTGACTACATCTGTAAAGGGCATGAGCATGGTAATCAAAGGCGACGAATTCGGCATAGACCTAGGCGAAAGCCTCGATGTAGCTTCTGAAATAGAAAACCTCAAAAAAGAACTGGAGTATACACAATGTCTCCTTTAGCATTAGCTACGAAGCGTTCATTCGAAAGTTTTGCTTCTACCGATTTTTTGAACCCTTGGGTATACTCCAGTTCTTTTTTGAGGTTTTCTATTTCAGAAGCTACATCAAGGCTTTCGCCTAGGTCTATGCCGAATTCGTCGCCTTTGATTACCATGCTCATGCCCTTTACAGATGTAGTCACAAAAGTAATTTCTGAAAGGTTCGCC
>JANNWE010000173.1:0-2686 GCA_031414675.1 Cytophagaceae bacterium | reverse complement strand
CATACTTTTGTTGAAAGAAAAAATTATAGTGGACTATTTATGCCAGGCTATGTATCTAAAAAATCTACTAGTTTTAATAGAACAGTGGGTTTACAGTATGTAGACCATTGTGTCGGAAATGTAGCTTTGGGAGATATGGATAGGTGGGTGAAATTTTATGAGGATGTTATGGGTTTTAAACTTTTAATGACATTCGATGATCATGATATCTCTACGGAATATACAGCTCTTATGTCAAAAGTAGTTTCTAATGGAAATGGCTATATTAAATTTCCAATAAACGAACCCGCCTTTGGCCTAAAGAAATCACAAGTAGAAGAATATTTAGACTTTTATCAAGGTGCTGGTGTTCAACACATAGCAGTAGCAACTAACGATATCATTTTCACAGTTTCTGAATTAAGAAAAAGAGGGGTTGAATTTTTGTATGTACCAGATACTTATTATGAATCACTATTTGAAAGGGTTGGAACCATTGCAGAAGATATAGACCAGTTAAAAGCATTAAATATATTAGTTGACCGAGATGAGGAAGGCTATTTATTACAAATTTTTACAAAACCTGTAGAAGACAGACCAACATTGTTTTTTGAAATTATACAAAGAAAAGGGGCTCAATCGTTTGGTAAAGGAAACTTCCAAGCTCTATTTGAGGCTTTGGAACATGAACAAGAATTAAGAGGAAATCTTTAAAATCTGAATCAATGCCAATTTATCATAAATTAGGTGCATTTCCCGCTAAAAGACACACGCAATTTAGAAATACAGAAGGAATCTTATATAATGAAGAGCTCTTTGGCACAATTGGTTTTGATGGAATGTCTTCGTTAATGTATCACATTCATAGACCAACAATGGTTAAAGAAGTATTAAGTGAAACTGAAGTAGCCCCTAAAATTGCGATAGAAAAAAGCATAAAATCCAGATTGCTAAAAGGATTTGAGATTGGTTCTGTAGATGATTTTTTAGATAGCAGAAAAGCAATTTTAGTAAATAACGACCTCCATATTTCTTTGGCGGCTCCTTGCCAAAGCATGAAGACTTATTTTTATAAAAATGCAGATGCTGACGAACTCCTTTTTGTCCATAAAGGCTCTGGAATTTTAAAAACACCTTTTGGAAATATAAAATTTGAAGCTGGAGATTATTTAGTTATTCCCAGAGGGACTATATATCAAATTCATTTTAATTCAATAGAAAATAAACTCTTTTTAGTAGAATCATTTTCACCCATTTATACACCGAAAAGATACCGTAACTATTTTGGCCAGTTGCTAGAACACAGCCCATTTTGCGAAAGAGATTATAAATTACCGGAAGATTTAGAAACTTATGATTTACAAGGTGATTTTATTATCAAAATCAAAAAGGAAGGCGTTTTGTATGAAATGTTATATCCAAATCATCCATTTGATGTAATTGGGTGGGATGGGTATAATTTTCCTTACGGGTTTTCAATTCATAATTTTGAACCAATCACTGGTAGAATTCATCAGCCTCCTCCTGTGCATCAAACCTTTGAAACGAAGGCTTTTGTGGTTTGTTCGTTTTGTCCAAGAATGTACGATTATCATCCACAGTCTATTCCAGCACCTTATAACCATTCAAATATAGATTCTGACGAGGTTATTTATTATGTTGATGGCGACTTTATGAGTAGAAACAATATAGAGCAAGGTCATGTTACATTACATCCAGGAGGAATTCCCCATGGACCAGCTCCTGGAGCCTATGAACGAAGCATTGGACAAACATTCACTCAAGAATTAGCAGTAATGGTAGATACCTTTAGGCCTTTGAAAATTACAGAAGAGGCATTAAAAATAGACGATGGAAAATACTTTAAATCCTGGTTATGAGAATTGCAATAGCATCTGATTCAGATTTTTCAATTCATAATTTGCCTTTCGGCATTTTTTCAATAAACGATTCTTCAAAGAGAGTAGGAATCGCTATAGGAGAATTTGCACTAGACTTGACTGAACTTCATAAACTTGGCATTTTTGATTCATTAAATTTGCCTCTAAAAACACTTGAAAACGATTTTCTTAATGATTTCATAAGTCTAGGAAAAAAAATTACGAATGGCGTTAGAACAATTATTAGAGAATTTTTGACAAAAGGAGAAGAGGAACATTGGAATAATTCTTTTAAGTTTTTAATCCCTCAAAACAAAATTATTCTTCATTTACCCATTCGAATTGGAGATTACACCGATTTTTATTCGTCTGAAGCACACGCAAGAAATGTAGGCAAGATGTTTCGGGATCCGGAAAATGCGCTATTACCAAACTGGAAACATTTGCCAGTAGCCTATCATGGAAGAGCTAGTTCCATCTTCGTTTCTGGAAAAAATTTCAATAGACCCAAAGGACAAATCTGTAATGATGAAACCAAAGGTCCAATTTTCTCTCCTAGTGTTCGATTAGATTTTGAACTAGAAATGGCAACAGTTATTGGTAAAAATACCGAAGTTGGTGATTCAATTTCTACAGAAAAAGCGGAGGAATATATATTTGGGTTTTTGTTATTTAATGATTGGTCGGCAAGGGATTTTCAAAAATGGGAATATGTGCCTTTAGGTCCATTTCTTTCCAAAAATTTCTTTTCCTCTGTTTCACCGTGGATAGTTTGCTTAGAGGCTTTGGAGCCGTTTCGAGAAGATGCCACAGTGCAAGTTCCAGAA
>JANNWE010000172.1:0-2918 GCA_031414675.1 Cytophagaceae bacterium | reverse complement strand
GCATGCATCATTTACTAAATAGCGAGTCGGAAAATTATCGGAACAATCAATGATTAAATCAAATTTCTCAAAAATTGATAATGCATTTTTTGAATTTAAACGATCAGGAAATAATTCTAATTTAATTTCTGGATTTATGGCTTTCAGTTTTTCCGATGTTTCTGTTATTTTGTTTTTGCCCACTTGATAAGTGTCAAAAAGTATTTGCCGATGCAAATTGGTAATATTAACGGTGTCAAACTCCATAATCCCTATTTGGCCCACACCAGCGGCACCTAAATATAACAAGACCGGACTTCCTAATCCGCCACAGCCTATCACTAAAACTTTTGCATTTTTGAGTTTTTGCTGTGCTTCCACACCAAATCCAGGAAGAATGATTTGTCGGCTATATTTCTGGAGTTCATTTTTGCTTAAGGGCATTGCGATTTATTTTATAAAATTTTTTGGTATTTTGATTGTTTCGAACTTTTTAAAATATTTCCGTTTCTAAGAATGAGCTAATTATTTTAAAGAGAGCTAAAAAAGTAGGAGTCTAAATTTAATTAGTTTTCATTTGAGTTTTTAAAATGATTGTTTTGGGTTCTGGTTTATCTTTTTTATTTTCTAGATTATCAAGTAAAATTTTTGCAGACTGAACTCCAATTTCAAAAGCAGGTTGCACTACAGTAAAAAGGGGGGGATTAAAAAGGTGAGCCACTGCCAAATTAGTAAATCCAAAAAACATATATTTATCTTTTTTATGGAGTTTTCTTTTTTGAAATTCTTCATAAAAGCTTAAAGCGATCCTATCTGAAGATATAAAAAATGCATCAGGATTTGAATTTTCAAAAAGTTCATTAATGGCTTTATTATGATTTTTTGATTTAAAATCGCAAAATTTAATTAGATTGGAATCTTCTTGGATCTTGTTATCCGCAAGTGCTTTTTTATATCCAGAGAGCCTTTCTACGGTAATAGAAAGCTCTGGAGGGCTAGTTAAGTGAGCGATTCTTTTTTTTCCTTTCGAAATCAAAAAATTAGTGGCATCATATGCTCCTTTAAAATTATCCACCACCACCTTATTTACATTTTCATCTTTTGGGACTCTATCAAAATAAACCACAGAAAAATTATTTTCACTATAATTTTTAATATGATCTATATTTTTAGTGCTTGCCGAAAGTGATATTAAAACACCATCTACTCTTCTATCATACAAGTGTTTAATGATATCTACTTCTCTTTCTAAAGATTCATGGCTTTGAAAGATAACGACATGGTATCCGCGGCGGTATGCTTCGTCTTCTATACCATTAATTGCTTGTGAAAAAAAATGGTTAGCGATTTCAGGAACAATAACCCCTATAGCTTTGCTCGTATTTCCTTTCAGACTTAAGGCAATAGGATTTGGAATATAATTTACCTTTTTTGCATATTCAATTACAATATTCTTAGTTTTTTTATTTATTTGATAGCTATCTCTTAATGCCCGAGAAACTGTTGAAGTGGATAGATTTAAAGCTTTGGCAATATCTTTCAGTGTAACTTGTTCCATAATTTAATGTCTGTACTGGGATTAAATTTAAATAGAATTAAACAAATTTAATCATTTTAAGGAGATAAAGTGTCGAATTTCTATTTTTGGGAACGATTGCACAAATTATTGTTTTTAATTGCTTGCAATCTCATTTTTAGGTTCATTATTTTACACTTCGTTTTTAATTTTATTTATTTTTAGTATTACTATTTTAAGTTTGTTTTTGAATTGGATTTTTGGATTTTTATTTTCCGAAAGTTTAATAGTCGTGGTTCGTTTCTTATTTAATACTATTACCATTCTACATAATTCAAATCCTATTTTTAAAAGAAAATTATACATGTACATATGAAACTAAATTTATTTCTATTTTTATTTATTTCTTTTCATTTGAGTTTTGCTCAAAACCAAAAGATTAGTGGAAAAGTTGTTGATGGTAATACGGATGAAGGTTTACCAAGTGTATCCATAAAACTGAAAGGATCGAATATAGGCACGATTAGTTCTATTTCTGGTGATTTTTCAATTGATGTACCAAAAAAATCCAATCAGGTTTTAATTTTTACGCTTATTGGATATAAGCTTCAAGAAGTAAACATTGGAAATAAAGCCATAATAACCGTTGAACTTCAGGAGGATACGCAATTATTAAATGAAGTTGTGGCTATTGGTTATGGAAACAGTATTAATAGGCGTGATTTAACAAGCTCGATTTCATCAGTTGGAGCTAAACAATTAAAAGATATTCCTTTAACAAACGCTGCAGAAGCTCTTACTGGCAGGTTAGCTGGAGTGAGGGTGACCACTTCAGATGGAGCACCAGGCGCTGAGATTCAAATCCGAGTAAGAGGAGGAGGTTCAATTACCCAAGATAATTCCCCAATTTATGTAGTAGATGGTATACAGGTTGAAAATGCCTTATCTTTTCTTTCGCCTCAGGATATTGAGACCATAGATGTTTTAAAAGATGCTTCTTCAACTGCAATCTATGGTGCAAGAGGGGCCAACGGGGTAGTTATCATAACCACAAAATCTGGTAAAGGAGGTAAAACCACTATCAGTTATAATGGGTCGGTAGGTGCAAGGGAGATTTTTAAGAAATTGGAAGTGATGAACCCTTATGATTTTGTGCGTTGGCAATATGAACGCAGCCGGGGCGATGCGACGCAGGAAACCTCGTTTTTGAACCATTTTGGCACTTTTGAGACTATCAATCAGTACAAAACCACGCCATCTGTTAATTGGCAGGAAGAAGTTTTTGGTCGGCGGGCGGCTTACCAAAACCATAACGTGGTGGTAAACGGCGGGTCGGCGGCCACCAATTTTAACCTGAGCCTAACCACCAACAAAGAAGACGGGGTACAGCTCGAATCGGGCTTTGATCGGTACTTAGCCACGT
>JANNWE010000171.1:0-1648 GCA_031414675.1 Cytophagaceae bacterium | reverse complement strand
TCAAAGAAGGAGTGAGAATAAGCCATGTTGTACCTGAAACTCCTGCAGATAAAGAGAAAAGCAAACTGAATGAAAATGACATAATACTAGCTGTAAACGGGGAATTAGTTAATAATAATGAAAATTTTCATAACTTAATGAATGGCCTAGTAAACGATAAAGTTCTTTTAAATGTAATGGGTGCTGATGGAAAAAAAAGAGAAGTAGCCATTCGTCTCACTGCCACTATCACAAAAAACTTGTACGATGAATGGGTAGAAAACAGAAAAAAGTTGGTCGACAAATATTCTAATGGAAAGATAGGATATATACATATTCAAAGTATGGATTTTCCAAGTTTTGAAGTTGTGGAAAGAGAATTTACCGCTGCTGGTTATGGAAAAGAAGGTTTGGTGATTGATGTTCGTTATAATGGAGGCGGCTCTACCACAGACTTTTTAATGACTATCCTGAATTATAAACAACATGCCTATGCTATTCCTCGGGGAGCTACTGAAGATTTAGAGAGAGACAAATTGAAGTTTAAAGAATATTACCCTATAGGAGAGCGTCTGGTGTATGCCGCATGGACTAAACCTTCCATAGCAATTTGCAACGAAGGAAGTTATTCCAATGCAGAAATTTTTTCTCACGCTTACAAATCATTAGGTATAGGAAAATTAGTAGGGATGCCAACGAATGGCTCTGTAATTTCTACTGGAGGCAAAGGCCTGATGGACGGTTCTTTTGTAAGACTGCCATTAAGGGGGTGGTTTACAAAAACTACAGATAAAAACCAAGAATTAGGACCAGCTGTACCAGACTTCATTGTAGAAAACGAAGCTGACTGGATAGCAAAAGGAACAGATAATCAACTTAAAACTGCTGTAGAAGAATTATTGAAGGATATAAAAGCTAAAAAATAAAAATTCTAATTATATTTGGATTTAGAATCCATTTATAACACTATTAAAAACTTTTAAATCCACATAACTAATGAATGAACTAGGTAAAAACACTTTGCCAAATTTTAATTTTGGCTCAGGATTATGGCTTGCGTTTAAAGTTCAAATTTATGCAACTGGCTTTATTTTTATTCCATATACTCTGATAAGTATACTTGAATATTATAAAATTATTTCTAAAGATTTCGAACAACTTTCAAAAGGATTGATATTAACAATTGGAATCATTTTTGGAAACTATTTTATTATTAAAAAAGCAAAAAATAGTCTGCTTATAAACAGTTTAAAATTTCCAAAAGTAGCCTTTGTTGAAGTAATTATAGTTTTGACAATTGCCTTTTTTATGGCTTGCATTGAAAGTGAATTAATTTCATTTTTAAACCTTCCTCATTGGGACTTTAAAAGAGACCAAAATGAATATGTTATATTTGTTTTTGGAGTATTTTTCGCCCCAATCTTAGAAGAAATAATGTTTCGAAAAATACTGATTGATACCTTTTTGAGAAATTATAGTCCTGAAATTTCAATTATTTTTTCTGCCTTAATATTTGGTATCATTCATATTAATCCTCCTAATGTTATAGCTGCATTCTCTGGTGGAATAATCTTGGGTTGGATGTATTTTAGAACCAAATCATTAACCATTACTATCATCTATCATTCATTCAATAATTTATTAGCATTATCCCCTTCAATATTTCCCA
>JANNWE010000170.1:0-1977 GCA_031414675.1 Cytophagaceae bacterium | reverse complement strand
TTTAGATGAAAATTTAAAAATATTAGCTAAACTTCCAAGATTGAAAACCTTGCATTTGGAAAATGATAAGCTTATAAAAATACCGGGAAGTATTGGCCAATTAAAAACATTAGAAAATTTATATCTAAGCAACAACTTGTTAAGATACATTCCCAATGAAGTGAAAAGTTTAAAAAACCTTAAATATTTGGATTTAAAGAATAACCCGATTCAAAGGAATACTTTTCAAAAACAGCCTACCAACCATTCGTTTAAAATTGAGTTTTAAAAAAAAAAGTATAGAGTAATAGTAGTTTATCAACAAAGGCAGTAAGTTCTACCTACTGTCTTTTTTAGTTTAAACTGCACCTCAAAATATCAAATTTCGTATATAAAACATTTTGAAGAGAAATAAATTAAGCTAATAAATAGCCTAAAATTAGAATTCAAGAAAACCACAATTTATTTTCCATCATGGGAAAGCAAGGTATTTATAACAATAATAATTTACCTCAATAAATTCTAATTTTATTCTAATTTCACTTTTAGCAAAAATTAATTTCATTTACATATTTTTGTGTTGTATTGATAAATGTAACATCAAACTCAAGACTATATAGGCTGATATTGAGTAACAAATCTTGTATTAAAAATAAAAAACACGACCTAAAATTATAGAGTTTAAGATTTTTTTTAAAGTTAATTTAGAGTAAGTCCGAAAGGGGAGTAACATTTTGCAGATTCCCCTTTTTAGTAAAATTTTTATTAGTGTACAAAAACAACAATGTGTAAATTTTCAAAAATAATTCTATAACATGTTCGTTTTGAGTATAAAGTTTTCAGAAAAGGGTTGAGAAAAACTAAAGGACAATCTGGAAAAAAAGAATATAAAATATTCTTACGCTGGTGCAAAGAATGATCTGATATCAACAAAACTAAGGCAAAATTACAAAGCGTATAAGAGCTCCCTTTACTATCATCTTTTTAATTTCCCACTACCATCTCCTAACATCAAGTTTTCAACTTCTACTATATCCACCAAATTTTGATCTCCATGTATTGTGTGTTTTAAAGCACTGGAAGCATTACCAAATTCTAATGATTTTAAATTATCTCCATAAATTAGTTGCCCATAAATAAAACCACCAAGAAAAGCGTCTCCTGTTCCTACCCTATCTACAATGTGTGTGATATCTATATTTCCGGTTTTAAAATACTCATCATTGGTAAACATTCGAGCATTCATCCGATTATGAGATGCGGAAATTTGAATACGTTCCGTATCTATCACCTTTTCAATATTTGGATACTGTTCCA
The DNA here is from genome assembly GCA_031414675.1 of Cytophagaceae bacterium. Taxonomy (GTDB): domain Bacteria; phylum Bacteroidota; class Bacteroidia; order Cytophagales; family Spirosomataceae; genus Leadbetterella. The sequence goes on along the minus strand of JANNWE010000170.1, from coordinate 681 downwards.
TCAGTTTTTTACACGTGTCTTGAAACTTTCCTTTTTCTTCTGCTGAGCTTATTCCAAAAATCTCCTCTATATTTTTTCTACTTGCTAATATCACATTAGAAAAAGAGGCTAATTCTGGCAAAATTTCTTGTGGGGTTTTGCCATAATTCCAAAGATTGCTTCTATAATAAATATCCGATGATACTTTGATGCCTAACTTTTTAGCAACTTTCAATGCGTCTAGCAATGCTCTTGCCGGAGCCTCCCCTACTGCAGGTGTAATACCGCACCAGTGAAACCAATCTGCATCTTGTAGAATTTTATTCCAATCAAACCAAGATGGGTTAAGATTAGCAAAAGAAGAATCTGCACGGTCGTAAACAATCTGACTAGCTCTACTGACAGCTCCAGTTTCTAAAAAAAACAAGCCCATTCTTTTGCCACTTAAAACTATTTCATTATCAGATATCCCTAGTTTTCTAATAAAAGCCCTAGCTTTTTTTCCTATCGAGTTATCGGGAAAAACTCCTACATGGGTTGCTTCAAATCCAAAGTTAACCAAGGCCGCAGCTACATTCATTTCAGTACCTCCAAAAGTACATTCAAAAGTTTCAGTTTGAGCTATTTTTTGAAACCCAGGGGTAGAGAGTCGCATTAAAATTTCTCCGAAAGTGACAATTTTAGGCATATAGCTTAAGTTAT
>JANNWE010000169.1:0-14234 GCA_031414675.1 Cytophagaceae bacterium | reverse complement strand
ATAAAATTTGGATTAAATTTGTAAAAAAATATTTAGCTACATTTTATTAAGTTTTAAATTGTTTTTAATGAAAACTAAGAGTTTACTACTTTTATTTTTTTGTTTTAACTTCCGTCTTCTTGCCCAAGATGTGATTTGGGCTACAAAAATTTTAGAAAAATCCTCTGAAACGGTAGATGAAATTTATTCTCCTAAATACAGAGCTATTCAGGTAATTGGAAAACCAAATGTACTTCCTCAAACTATTAGCTCTCCATGTTCTTGGAGACCCACAGGGTCTGGATCTGGTGAAGATTATATTAAAGTAGGCTTTGAAAAAGGAATTCGAATTAAGCAAATTGTAATTGGAGAGGCTGTAAATCCTGGAGCTATAGCTCGAATATTTGGATATACGGAAAACAATCAAGAAGTTCTATTATACGAGAATCGTGATGCATTACCACGGCTTAGTGGTAGACTTTGGAATATATTAATACCACAAACGGCAGAAACAATTGTTGCCATCAAATTATTGATCGAACATTCTCTAAATAAAGGAATGAAGGAATATGACGCTATTGGGATTTCTGAATCAGAAACTCCTTTTGTGGCCAAAATAAATATTGCTGAGAATATTCCTAAAGATTTGCAGAAAGAGAATTTGGGTCCAAATATTAACTCTAAATATGGAGAAGTAGCCCCAATTATATCACCAGATGGTAAAAACATGTATTTTACAAGGCTTAATCATCCAGAAAATAGTAAAGAAAGTTCAAATAAAAATGAGAAGCTAAATGAGATAGCCCAAGATGTTTGGATGTCGAAATTGACAAAAAGTGGCGACTGGGATAAAGCCACCAATATTGGAGAACCCATTAATAATTCAGCAAATAATGCCGCAGCTACCATATCTGCAGACGGAAAAAGTCTTTATGTTTTAAACGTTTATTTACCAAATGGCAAATTTGTTGCTGGATTATCTAAAGCAACCATGAAAAACAAAAAATGGGAACTGCCAAAACAAATTCAAATAAACGAATTCCAAGCATTAGAAGTTTTTGATGAGAAATTGAAGATAAAAAAAACTGTTACAGAATATGCCATTAGCTCTGACGAAACATTTTTATTGATGGGTCTAAGAAGAACAGAATCTTATGGAGACAAGGATATTTATGTTTCTTTTAAAAAGTTGGATGGAGCATACTCAAAACCTATAAATTTAGGGATCACCATAAACTCTGCAGGAAATGAAGGTTCCCCCTTTTTAGCAGCAGATAATAAAACATTATATTTTAACTCAAATGGGCATCCTGGCTTTGGAGATGCTGATATTTATGTGAGTACACGACTTGACGACTCGTGGACAAATTGGTCTGAACCTATTAATTTAGGCCCTATTATTAATTCTCAAGAATGGGATGGATATATTACAATTCCAGCATCTGGAGATTATGCTTATTTTAGTTCTTTGAAAAATTCTATAGGCTCCGATGACATTTTTAAGATTAGATTATTTCCATCCATAAAACCTCAAATTGTATTACTTTATGATTTTCAATTTGTTGATAAAATTACTAACAAGTTATTGAAGCCCGAAATTTCTATTGAAGCATTTACTGATAAGGAATTAAAGGATTCAACCAAAAATGTTGTCTGGACTTTTGAGGAAGAAAATTCTGAATTTAAAACTATTCTTGATGCTGGAAATAAGTATTTAATTATTGCTAAATTATCAAGTTATGGAGATATAAAAGAGGTGATTGACTTATCTAAAGAAAAAAAATATAGAGAATTAAAGAAAATATTTGAAATGCTTCCCCTAGTTAAGGGACAGAAAATGATTTTAAATAATTTATTTTTTGATCAAGGAAAGGCTAAAATAAAAGAAGAATCTTTTGAGGAACTTAATAAGATTAAAAATTTAATGTTAGAAAATCCAACTATGGAAATTCTTTTAGAGGGGCATACTGATAATCAAGGGGATATGCTATTAAATATAAAACTTGCTGAAGATAGAGTGAAAGCAGTAAAGAACTATTTGATCGAAGATAATAAAATTGAAAAAGACAGAATTCGTTTTAAATCATGGGGGCCATATAAGCCTTTAGGTGGTAACGCCTCGGAAGAATCAAGAAAGAAAAACCGAAGAGTTGAGTTTACCATCGTGAAAATGTAATTAACTTTGCAAAGCCGTTAATTTTAAAACTTTTAATTATGCCTAAAAGCCTCCTTTTGGTTGTTCCTTGTTACAATGAAGAAGAAATATTAAGGATTACTAACACCAAGCTTTGCGGGTATTACGACAAATTGTTTTTAGAAGGCAAAATTAGCTTAAATAGTAAAATTTGTTATGTTAATGACGGAAGCAGGGATACAACATGGGCTTTAATTGAAGAAATTTCAAAAGAGGAAACCAAGGTATTAGGAATTAAACTTTCTAGAAATTTTGGTCATCAAAATGCTTTATTAGCTGGATTGTTTGAGTTTGTTGACAAATTTGATTGTTACATAAGCATTGATGCAGACCTTCAAGATGATTTTTCTGCAATTGAAGCAATGTTGGAAAAACATAAAGAAGGGGCTGCAGTAGTTTTTGGAGTCAGAGAAGACAGAACCTCAGATTCATTTTTTAAACGATTTACTGCAGAGTCTTTTTATAAAATTATGCAAAAATTGGGAGTTCCCGTGGTGTTTAACCATGCTGACTTTAGATTGATAGACAATAAGGTTTTGAAAGAATTTGAGAGGTTTGGAGAAGTGAATATGTTTATAAGGGGGATTATTCCTGCAATCGGATTTCATTCAGAAAAGGTTTTTTATAAAAGATTTGAAAGAGAAGCTGGAGAAAGCAAATATCCATTAAAAAAGATGATAGTTTTTGCTTGGAATGGAGTTACTTCTTTTTCAACTGTTCCCATGCGACTTGTGCTTTGGTTTGGGATTATCAACTTTTTAGTTGCTTTGTCTATTGGTGCTTATGTGATAAGCAGTAAGTTCTTGGGATTTACAGTTGCAGGTTGGACTTCAATTGTATTACCTATGGCATTTTTTAGTGGATCTAATATGATTGCAATTGGTCTCATTGGAGAGTATATTGGAAAAATATATGAAGAAGTAAAAGCACGCCCACGGTATATTGTAGAAAAGAAAATAGGAGAATGAAATCTAAAATAGTATTACTATTCCTCCTAATTTTAGCTTTTTGGCTCAGGTTATATAATTTAGATAGGAGAGCTCCGTTTACAGATGAAAAATTTACATTATTAAATGCAAACGGTTTTTGGGTAGGAGCATTTAATCAAACCGAATTAACGGAGAAAAAGTATTTTACTCCGGCAGATTTTTGGACTGATAAAGGTATAAACGATTATTTCGAAGCTATTGCCCACTCAGATTTTGGCACTCATATAGTTTACAATGCTATTTTACATCCTTGGATGAAAGTGTTTGGGAATCAAGATTTTACAATTAGATTTCCAAGTATCATTTTTAATTTGTTGACAATAGTTTTGGTTTATTTCTTAGTAAAACGAGTTTTTAAATCTGAAAATCCTGCCCTTTTTTCTTCATTTTTTTTAGCCATTGAGCCTTTAAATATAGCTCAAAGTCATATTGCAAGAAGTTATACCCTTTCATTCTTATTGGTGGTTTTAGCCACTTATTTATTTATTTGTATTATTGAAACCCATAAGCCAAAGAAAAGATATTTTGTTTTTTATACTTTAATTGTGGCTTTAAGTTTATTAAATCACTATTTAAATTTTCTGGTTCCTTTAGCTCATGGTTTAACCCTAATCTTCCTCAAGAAAAACCTTAAAATTTGGATAAGCTTTATATTCGCAGGTATTTTTAATATAATTTTGATGCTTTGGTGGTTTAATTGGGGAGGAGGTCATACATCATTGGAGTTTTTAAAAGATAAAAATCATAAACATTTAATAATTGCACAAAGTCAATCTAATTCATCGGCAAGTTCAATACAGATTAGTACTCCAGAAATTGTTGCTAAGAAAGGATTGGAATTATTTTTCGATTCTTCAGCACTGAGTCACGGCCTTTTTAAAGACTTAAATGGGGTTAAAAACTTTTTTATTTCTATATGTACCTTTCTGCTTCTTTTGGGGATTTATTATTTATTTAAACGGCGTTTATTTAAGTGGTCCATGTTTTTATTAATTCTTTTTTTTAGCGTTTTGGTTTACTTTAATACTATAGCATTTGCTATTTTGGTTTCGATTTTTTTGTATTTTATTATTTATTTCACTTTTGTATTTGTTTTTTATAAAGACAAACTTTTTATAAGTCAAAAAGCACTGGCTGGTGTATCCTTATTAATGTTTTTTATTCCGATTGTATTTGTTGTTTTTGATGCTTTAAGGAACGGGCATACTACCAGTTTAACCCATAGATACATTGGTATTTCATCTCCTTTTGTAGCTATTTTAGGCGGAATTGGAATTGTAAAACTCTTTAAAGAAATTAAATTCGCACCTTTGTTTTTGATTATTATTATTCCATTTCAATATGTTTCAATTTCAAAAGAATTAAAACAGTTTTTTGATGATAATTCAATTAAATATGCTTGGTTTGAACCAGCTCGTGTTCAAAATCCATATTTAATTTTGGCTGAAAATGTCAAAAAAAACTATATTGAAGGAGACACACTTCTTATTCCATCAGGTTTTAGAGATCTTTATGAAATTACTTTTGGCGTAAAAAAAAGTGTTTCCTTTAACGATGCCCAATATTTAAATTTATATTTACCCAAGAATTCAAAGATTATTCAAAGAATAGAACCAAGTGAAATGAATAAAGTATTTTTGGTTTCTAGAGATGGTACTAGGAAACTACTTTTTGATTTTGAAGGGTCCAAATACAGATATTAATGAAAATAAAGATTGTATTACCTGTGTTTAATGATTGGGAAGCGCTAAAGTTGCTTTTGACTCAAACTATTGAGATTTACAAAAGAGAAAATTATCAATTTTCATTTTTAGCAGTAGACGACTGCTCCAGCATACCTTATCTAGCTGATAACTTTAAAGAGTTTGATTTAAACGTAATTCATCTTATTAGTAATCAAGGTCACCAAAGGGCAATTGCCATCGGTTTGTCTTATTTATCTGATAATCAGGATTATGATGTGGTAATAGTAATGGATTCGGACGGCGAGGATCAGGCAAAACATATCAAAGACCTTATTGTTAAAAGTTTAGATGCACCAGAAAAGATAATTTTTGCACAGAGAAAGAAACGTACAGAATCTGGTTTATTTAAACTTTTTTATTTTATCTATAAATTTATTTTTAAAAGTTTAACAGGCCATATTATTACTTTTGGTAACTTTAGTTTAGTGCCAATTTCAAAAATAAAAAACTTAGCTCATGTCTCTGAAATATGGAACAATTATCCTGGAGGAGTCATTCGTTCAAGACTTATGTTTGATTCAGTTCCCTTAGATAGAGGAAAACGATTAGCCGGAGAATCAAAAATGAATTTTAGTTCGTTAATTTTGCATGGAATGAGTGCGATTTCTGTTTTTTTAGATTTTACTGCGGTTAGAATATTGATTTTTGCAAGCCTAATGGTTTTATTTTCTATTGGAGGTTCAATAATTGTATTGTATTTGAAATTTATAGAACACCAAGCCACGCCAGGATGGGCTTCAAATTTAATTTTAGCCTTTTTTATAGTTTTTATTCAAGGTTTTTTTATTACTTTATTTATATTGTTTATGGTTTTAAGTTCGAGGAGATACAATAGTTTTGTGCCGTATTTAGGATATAAAAAGTTTATAGATTTTGTGGAATAGTTTTACTTTTGATAATGGAAGATTTAAGTTTTGAAAATTATTTGATTCAAAAAAAGATAGATAAGACTCTTTTTCTTAAATCTAAACCACTTGTTTTTCAAGAATGGAAACAGTTGTTTGAGCAAATGCATCCTGATAGTTTTACTGCTCAAAAGAAATTTTTCATAAATTCAATTAGAAGGGAATTTCTATTGCCTAAAGAATAATACTATAATTATTTCTCTCAATTCAAAATTTGATAAATTTTCGCGAATCAATCTAACAAAATATTTGATTCATTTTTGTTTATAATTCATTTCAATTAACTTGCGAATATTTTTACAAACTAGCACTGATTTTAATAAATACTATGAATTTTCCTGAAGATTTAAAATACACAAAAGAACACGAATGGGTAAGAATTGAAGATGGTAATATCGCTATTGTTGGAATTACTGATTTTGCTCAAAGTGAATTAGGAGATATTGTTTTTATTGAGATAGAAACCGAGGGAGATGAATTGGCTGAAAATGATATTTTTGGAAGCGTAGAAGCAGTTAAAACGGTATCTGATTTGTTTTTGCCAGTTGCAGGAAAGGTTTTAGAAGTTAATTCAAAATTAGTAGATGAGCCAGAATTAGTAAATAATGACCCTTATAACGAAGGTTGGTTAATTAGAATGGAAATCAATAATTTGGAAGATTTAGAAGCTCTAATGGATGTAGATGCCTATAAGAATTTAATTGGACATTAATTTTAAGCATGAAAGATTTAATTTTTATTTTATTTTATGGACTAAAATTGATAAACAATCTTTCATAACTTATTTATAGCCCGTTAGGGCTTTTTTTTTGGATACTAATGAAAATATTAATTAGAAAAGGCATTATTGTAGATAGAAATTCTAGCTATCATCTAAAAAAAATGGATGTTTTAGTAGAGAATGGCTACATAGTCGAAATTAATGAAAATAATATTGGGGTTTCAGGTATTGACAAAATATATGAAGCCTCTAACTTACATATTTCAATTGGTTGGTTTGATTTTTCTGTTCATTATAAAGATCCAGGAACGGAATGGCAAGAATCACTAGACTCATTTCAAAAAGCAGCTGAAAAAGGAGGATATACGGAAATAGTAGGATTTCCAAATACACTTCCCATTGTGCAAACTAAAGAATCTTTGGCCTATTTTAGAGACTTTTCTGAAAAGAATATAGTGAAATTACATAATTTTGGAGCAGTCACAAAAGCATGCGAAGGAAAGGATTTCACTGATATGATAGACCTTCATTATAATGGGGCAGTGGGTTTTACAGATGGAAAATATCCAATTCAGAGTTCTGATATTTTGCTAAAAACACTCCAATATTTACATCCAATAAATGCAATCTTAATTAATAAAGCAGAGGATAAATATTTAGGTTTGTTTGGTCAAATTCATGAAGGACTAGAAAGTACGAAATTAGGATTAAAAGGTATTCCTTCGGCAGCGGAAGAAATAATGATACAGCGAGATCTAAAACTTTTGGAATATACCGGTCTTCAATCAGAATTGCCCATATTGCATTTTTCTACCATTTCAAGCGCAGAGTCTGTTAATTTAATTAGGAAAGCTAAGAAGAAAGGTTTGCCAGTAAGTTGTGATATTGCGGCACATAATTTGGCTTTTACTGAAAAAGACATGTCTACTTTTAACACAAATTTCAAAGTTAAGCCACCTTTTCGATCTGAAAATGATGTTTTGGCTCTAAAAGAAGGATTAAAAGATGGTACCATAGATTTAATCGTATCCGATCATAATGCTTTAGATTCGGAACAAAAGAATTTGGAGTTTGATTTGGCAGAATTTGGTGCAATAGGTTTAGAAACTACATTTTCAGTTATAAATATGTACTCTGATTTAAATATTGAGCAAATAATTACGCTACTAACCGAAAATCCTAGAAAAATATTAAGAATGGAAATTCCATCAATAAAAGTCGGAGAAAGAGCCAATTTGACACTATTTGACCCTAGTTTTTCCTATGTTTTTGAGGAAAAAGGAATAGTTTCTAAGAGTAAAAACAGTCCTTTTATCGGGGAAAAGTTAACAGGTAAAGCCTTAGGTATTTTACATAATTCTTTAAATAGTTGATTACATTAGATGAAAAAAATAATTTTAAGGCAGTCTTTGATTTTTGGGCTTTTAGCGGGTTTTTCTTGTTTTCTGTTTTTTATAACTATGTATAATTTAAAATCTAACCCTTTAAATTTTAGAAGAGCAGACATAGGAATTAACGTTATACTTATATGGGCAGCTATTTGGTATTTTAAAAGAAATAGAGGTGGCTATTTACATTTTTATGAAGCCTTCTCCATAGGGTTTTTAACCAATTTGTTTGCTGCCATAATTTCTGGAATTTTAGTGTATGTTTTTATTGAATTTTATGACAAAACACCCTTTAATGTTTGGATATTTGAAGGTAAAGCCCTGATGTTGAAAGAAAAAGAGACTTTTAGTCGGATATTGAATGATGAAACTTTTAGAAAACAAATAATTTCTTTTGATAGCCTAAAAACCTATCAAATAATAACAGATGAGTTAATGTTTAAACAAATTGCAATTGTTCCTATAAGTTTAATAAGTATGGCAATGAGAAAATTAAATATGTAAGACTATGGAAAAAGTATCTTCAGCAAGAATTGCATTAAAATGGGGCTTAATTAATGGAATCCTATCAATTTTGTTGACAACCATTTTATATAATACACAAATTTGGGAAAATTTTGTTATTAGCTTAATGTTAAGTTTTTCACTTACATTTTGTATTTTATTTTTTGCTTTAAGTGAGTTTAAAAGTTTAAATAATGGGTTTATGACCTTTAGCGAAGGCTTAGGTCTGGGAACATTGACTTTGGCCACAGGAGGTATTTTGGGTGTGGTTTATGATTTTATATATAAAAAATACATTGATTCAAATATCATAAGTTTACAGTTAGAAAAAGCTCAAGAACAATATGAGGCTATGGGAATGTCGGAAGAGCAAATAGAGAAATCAATTGAAAAAGCGCAACAATATACCAATTCTGGTATTTCATTTTTGTTGGCTTTCATTTTTGTTCTTTTTATTGGATTTCTTTGTTCGTTAATAATGTCGGCAATATTAAAAAAAGATAAACCATTTTTCTCTTAAACCAAAGTAGTTTTTATGATAAGTATTTTTAGAAAAGAAGTTGGAACATTTTTTAATGGGATTATTGGCTATGTGGTCGTTGGTGTTTTTCTATTATTGTCTGGATTAATAATTTGGGTATATCCTAATTCTAATGTTTTAGATTATGGTTTCGCAGAACTTAATGTATTTTTTGATTTCTGCCCTTATGTATTTTTATTTTTAATTCCTGCAGTAACTATGAGAATGTTTGCTGAAGAATTTAGGGCTGGAACAATTGAGTTGTTATTTACAAAGCCCATTTCTATTCAAAATATAATATTGGGGAAATATTTTGCTTCCTTATTTATTATTATTTTGGCCATTATACCTACTGTAATTTATTACTTTTCTATTTATTATCTTGGAAATCCAGTTGGAAATATTGACTCAGCTTCTGTAGTAGGATCTTATTTTGGCCTGATATTTTTAGCTGCTGCATATTCTTCGATTGGGATTTTTACTTCAGCAATTACCAAAAATCAGGTAGTTTCATTTATTCTTGCTGCAGTTTTATGTTATTTTTTTTATGATGGAATTGGGCAAATAGCCTCGATTTTTAGAGGAACGATTGAATATTTTATTACTTATATAGGACTTAATTTTCATTATATTTCTTTAGGAAAAGGTCTTATAGATAGTAGAAACATGCTTTATCTTTTTAGTTTTTCATACTTTTTTTTAATTCTGACCACCATCTTTTTAAAGAGAAGAAGGCAATAAAAGCTAGTTTATAGATATTAGGTTAAGGTTTTATTGTAATTTTTTTTTTCAGATTAAATAAGACTAAATACTCCAGGCATCTGATTTATAGCGTAAATTATGATTACTTTTCGGTTATTTTTCTTCTGCTTAACACCATAAATTATATTATACTTTTTGAATATTTGTGTCATAAAAATTCTTTTAATTCCTATTTAATTCCTGAAAATTGTTATTTTAAGGAAAGTTGAGCTTTAATTAATGATTTTTATATCTTGTTTATTTATACTTATTAGATTTTAAGTTTTAGATTTTAAGTTTTAGATTTTTCCATGTTTTGGAATTACTAATTGATTATTTTAGCCTAATTTTAATTTAAAATATTTAACTAATTTTTATACTTTAATGTGAGGTCCTTATCTTCTTGGAAAGAGTTCTAGGCCTGTTTCACAAGCAGAAAATTAAGCTATAAAATCTTTTGGGTTTATTGATTTTAGTAATTTAGAAACGGTTTTTTTTTAATTATTTTAAAAGTATCAAAAAGTAGACCCATCATGTCACCATATAGAAACTAAAAAAAAATAAAACTTGAATTCAGTATTTTAATTCTTTGATTTTCAGATATATTTGAGATATATTCGCATTTACTTGACTTCCGCCCTTCCAATTTCGTACCTTTGCAGCCCAGCTAAGTAAAGTATTAAAATTTTAACACTTTTTGTTATTTTTTATTTCCTGCTTTTAGCCTTAATAGCTTTAAAAACTTTAAAGTAATTTGTATTAACAATTTAAAAGAATCTATAATCGATGAAATTATCTGCCTTTAAATTTGATCTTCCACATAGTCTTATTGCTCAATATCCTAAAGATGACCGTGATGGTGCCAGAATGATGGTTTTGCATAAAAAAACTGGTAAAATTGAACATAAAATGTTTAAGGATATTGTAGATTATTTTGGAGAAGGGGATGTAATGGTTGCTAATAATACAAAAGTTTTTCCTGCTCGTTTATATGGTTCGAAAGAAAAAACAGGTGCAAAAATTGAAGTTTTTTTGTTGAGAGAGCTTAATCGAGAAATGAGACTTTGGGATGTTTTGGTTGACCCTGCAAGAAAAATTCGGGTTGGAAACAAATTATATTTTGGAGACAGTGACCTAGTTGCAGAAGTAATAGATAATACAACCTCAAGAGGAAGGACTATACGTTTTCTTTTTGATGGTAACCATGAAGAAATGATGCAGGCAATTTATGAATTGGGAGAAACTCCAATTCCTAAAGATGTTTTACAAAGGGAAGTCGAAGAAATTGATAATGAAAGATTTCAAACCATATTTGCGGAAGTTGAAGGTGCAGTTGCCGCTCCAACCGCTGGAATACACTTTACCAAAAATATTATGCGAAGAATGGAAATAAATGGGGTAGATTTTGCTCCTTTGACGCTTCATATTGGTATTGGAACTTTTAGACAAGTAGAAGTAGAAGATTTAACTAAACACAAAACCGATTCAGAAAACTTTTTCATTAACCAAGATACCTGCAATATAGTAAATGCTGCCATAGATAATTCTAAAAGAATTTGTTCAATAGGAAGTACTGCATTAAGAGCAATGGAAAGTTCAGTTTCGGCAAATGATAGATTAAAGGCCATAGACAATGCATGGACGGACAAATTTATTTTCCCTCCTTTTGATTTTAAAATTTCAAATGCTTTGTTAACAAACTTTCATTTACCTGAGTCTATTTTATTAATGACAACTTGTGCTTTTGGAGGATATGATACAATAACTGAAGCATATCAAGTAGCTATTAAAGAAAAATATAGATTTTTTACCTACGGTGATGCGATGTTAATTATTTAATTGTTGTTTAAATTATTCAAGATTAAAATTTTGAAAGTATATTTGAAGTATCGGATTAATAAATTCGATACTTTTTTTATGTCAAAAAGATTCTCAATTATTGTGGCTGGAGGTTCGGGTTCCCGAATGAATAATCTTACGCCAAAACAATTTCTATTATTGGATAACAAGCCAATTCTAATTCATACGCTTGAAAAATTTCTTGCCATAAAAAATAATAAGATTCTTTTAATTTTACCTTTAGAATATATTCAATTTTGGGAAGATATTAAAATGAAATATGGTAAAAAAATTGCTGATATTCAAGTAATTGCAGGCGGAAAAACTCGTTTTCAATCTGTAAAAAATGGTTTGAATGCTATAAATGAGGAAATAGGCCTTGTAGCAATACATGATGCTGTAAGACCATTAATTGAGGTAGAAAAAATAAATGAAGCCTTTGAGCTTTCAAAAATAAAGCCCGCAGTAGTATTAGCGGTGGATGCTAAAGATTCTGTTCGTATTGTAACAGAAGAAAACGTTAATAAGGCAATTGACAGAAAATCTGTAAAATTGATTCAAACTCCCCAAGTTTTTAATTTAGGATTTTTAAAAAAGGCTTACCTCCAACAGGAATTGGATTGGTTTACAGATGACGCAAGTGTAATAGAAAATGACGGAGTGATGATAACTTTATTAGAAGGACATTACTCAAATATTAAAATTACTACTCCTGAAGATTTGATTTTGGCTAAAATATTACTTAAGGAAAGTCCAGAAACCAAAAGTTAATCTTTTTTAGATTCTAGAAAAAAATATTTTAAAGAGATATATGAAAATTGTAGTTGCCTCAAAAAATCCAGTAAAAATAAGTGCAGCTTTGGCTGGATTTGAGAAAATGTTTAAAAATATAGCATTTGAAGCACATGGTTATGAAATTGATTCAGGGGTAAGTGACCAGCCAATGGGAGACCAAGAGACATTTAAAGGAGCATTTAATAGGGCATTTTATGCAAAAGAAACGATTAAAGAGGGTGACTTTTGGATTGGAATTGAAGGAGGAAATATTCGGCATTCCGAAATTGAAATGGAGGCAATGGCTTGGGTAGTAATTTTAGGCAAAGATAAAATTGGAAAAGCACGTACTGCAGGTTTCTTTTTGCCCAAAAAAGTAATTGATTTGATAAATCAAGGATACGAACTTGGGCATGCTGATGAGATAGTTTTTGGCTTAGAGAATACAAAACAAAAAATGGGAAGCACTGGTCTTTTAACTGATAATGTGATAAATAGAACAGATTTTTATGTTCAAGCTGTGGTTTTGGCATTAATACCTTTTTTGAAAATAGACCTTTATTAGATAAGGCCATGAGAAAATCAAAATTAACAATTAAGGAATTAACCACTGGAATATTAGCAGGTGATATCAGTATTTTAAGTAGGGCAATAACCCTTATTGAAAGTAAAAAAGTAGAAGATACTATTTTAGCTAGTCAATTAGTAACAAACATTTTACCCTATTCTGGAAATAGCATCAGATTGGGAATAACTGGGGCACCTGGAGTAGGTAAAAGTACTTTTATTGATAGGTTTGGTTCATTTTTAATTTCAAAAGGCAAAAAAGTTGCAGTTTTAGCCATTGATCCAACAAGTAAGATAAGCGGCGGAAGCATTTTAGGAGATAAGACTAGAATGGGAAAGCTAATTGATCAAAAAGATGCGTTTATTCGCCCAAGTCCGGCTGGAATTGGACTCGGAGGTGTGGCTCAAACAACCTTAGAAAGTATTTTATTATGTGAAGCAGCTGGATTCGATTTTATTCTAATAGAAACAGTAGGAGTGGGGCAATCAGAAATTACTGTTAAAGAGATAAGTGATTTTTTCGTTTTTCTGACTATAGCAGGCAGTGGCGATGAGTTACAAGGAATAAAAAGAGGAATAATGGAAATGGTGGATTTAGTAATTATTAACAAAGCAGACCAAATAGAAAAAAATGTTTTAAAAAACTTAATAAACAATTTAAATTTTGCTTTGCACTTGTTTCCTAAAAAAGAATCTGATATTCAAGTTTCTGTACTAGAATGTTCTGCAATAAATGAACAGGGATTTGAAGAAATCTTTCATTCTATTTCAAATTTTCAAAATATTACTGTTAAAAGTAATTATTTTTCCGAAAATAGAAAACTTCAAAACATATCATGGATGAATAGAATTCTTGAAAATAAGATTTTAAATTATTTTAACTCAAACGCTCTTTATAAAACTCAAATAGTAAAGGCTGAAAAAGAAATATTAGAAAATAAAAAAAGTCCAATAATAGCTGCCAAAGAAATTTTTGATTTAGTTATAAAAAAAATAGTAATTTAAAATATTATTAATAAACCTATTCGTCTTTTATTGTTTGAATTTCATCCCTATTAAAAATTCGAATAAAATAGTTTTGAATTTATTTAAATCTTTTCTTTTATCTCCAACAAATCCCATTATTTTAATTTTGTAGTTTAATTTTGAAGCCAATGGCTTTAATTTGATTATTTTTGCGTAATTCTTAAAAAAAAGATTCATTTTGATGATTTCTACTAAAAATATTTTTAATAAATTTTGGAAAAATATTGCTGATTTAATTTTAAATCATAGAATAAAATGGCTGACTACCATTGGTTTGGTCACAGTTTTTATGATTTATCAAATCACCAAACTTGAACTTTCTTACGAATTACCCAAATTTTT
>JANNWE010000168.1:0-14151 GCA_031414675.1 Cytophagaceae bacterium | reverse complement strand
ATTTTATTTTCATTTCCAGTAACTAAAAAATCATAATATTTGGCAGCGTTAAGGACAATTAAGTAAATACCCCCTTTTAAATTTTCTTTTCCTTTAAAATGAAAAAAACCATCTACACTTTTTGCAGAATCTACTTTTATGTAGGAATTATACCCATAATAATGAGCCAAATGAATGTATTTATCCGGTTCAACTCCATTTATTTTTACTTTTATATCGTATCCAGCTGTTTGGGACATTACTTTTGTGGTAAAAACCAGCAGAGCAAAAATTATAAATCCAATTCTTTTCATGAATATCTTTTTTTTTAGGCAAATTTATAAAATTATTAAAAACAAGTACAAAAATTAACTAATCATTATGTTTTATATCTTTTCAAAAATAATTGGATCCTTATTCAAACCCACTGGATTACTAATTTTGAGTATACTATACATTACATTTACTAAAAACCATACCAAAATTAAACGAACAGGAATAATAGTTGTTTTATTTCTCTATCTTTTTTCTTGCCCTGTCTTTGTTAATTTATTGATAAAAAGCTGGGAAACTCCGGTAAAAGATATACCTACATTAAATAAATATGATGTGGGCATTGTATTAACTGGCGGAATCATAAACGAAAATAAATCAAGAAATAATGCAATTTTTTTAGGTGATCAAGGAGATAGAATTTGGCAAACTTTATGCCTATATAGAAATAAAAAAATTGACAAAATTATTATTAGTGGTGGTGACATTTCAATCTATCCTGATAAAAAAATAATATATGAAAATGATAAAGCTAAAGAATTTCTATTACAAAATGGGGTGTTAAAAGAAGATATTTATCAAGAAAAAAAGTCAATAAATACAAATGAAAATGCAGTGTTTACCACGAAATTACTGAAAACTAAGTATAATAATCCTTCCATTATTTTAATTTCTTCTGCATTCCATTTAAAAAGAGCAGAAGCCTGCTTTAAGAAACAAGGTTTAAAACCTGATATTTATGGAACGGCCTATTTAGGCTATGGAGATTCCTCTAACTTTGTGGATTTTCTTCCCAGTACAGTTGCTTTAAAAAATAGTGAATATATTTTTAAAGAAGGTATTGGTATTTTGGCCTACTGGTTTTTTGGATATCTTTGAAACGCGAGATTTAAATTCAAATTTCCATTATTGGATTAAATACTCAAGATATGTACCATTCTTAGCAAGTCATCGTGTATGGGCTTTTGCTTTTTTATGGTATCAATAAATGGAGTGTACACCAATTCATTATTTACCACACCAGCCATTACATTTTTATAGCCTTTCATTAAGCCTTCTACTGCGGCTAAGCCCATTCTTGAAGCCAATATTCTATCATAAGCGGTCGGAGAACCACCTCTTTGAATATGCCCTAGCGTCGTAACTCTAATATCTAATTTATCCCCTATTTGTTCTTTTATTTTACTGGCAATTTCCGCTGCATGACCTTCTTCATCGCCTTCGGCCACTACCACTATCGAAGAAGATTTTGATCTAGTCCAACCTTCTCTTAAAGTACTTACAACTTTTTTTATTGGAGTATGAGTTTCAGGCACCATCACAATTTCTGCACCTCCGCCAATTCCAGATTGGATAGCAATATATCCAGAATCCCGACCCATAACTTCTATAAAAAATATTCTATCGTGAGAGTCGGCCGTATCTCTTATTTTATCAATTGCCTCTAGGGAAGTATTAACTGCGGTATCAAAACCAATGGTATAGTCAGTGCCATATAAATCGTTATCTATGGTACCTGGGCATCCAACTGTTGGTAGCTGATATTCATTGTAAAAAACCTCAGCCCCCGTAAACGTACCGTTTCCACCTATAGCTACTAATCCTTCAATTCCATTTGCCATCAAGTTTTCATAGGCTTTTTTTCTACCTTCAGGAGTCATGAATTCTTTACTCCTAGCTGACTTTAATATAGTTCCACCTCTCTGCACAATATTGCTAACTGATTGTGAATTCATTGGAATAATATCACCACTAATCATACCGTTATAGCCTCTTCTAATTCCAAATACCTCAATTCCATGATATATAGCACCTCTCACAACCGCCCTGATACACGCATTCATTCCTGGGGCATCTCCACCTGATGTAAAAACAGCAATTTTCTTCATTTAAACAAATTCTCCTTTTTAATAGAAAAGCAAAAATAAGCAGATTTATTAATAAAAAAACTAAATTTTAATTTTGTGAAATTAGAAATAACTGGTAGGATGTTTTGAGAATTCTTTTTCTGCAAAATTTTATTGAAATAATTCAAAAAATAGTTTACTAATATTTCAATCTGCCCAAATTCAAATATCCCCTCGCACTGAATTGGAAAAAACATACTACAAACTTGAGCAAATATTAATTTTCATAATTTTTTAAACACATTTTTTTTATATTTGCGAAGCTTCCTAAAATTTTGGAATTTAAAATGAGTGACGAAAAGAATTTTTACGACCCAACCCAACAAAACGAAGTAATTGATGACATGTTTGAGAAGTATTTTCTCGAATATGCTTCTTATGTAATCTTAGAAAGGGCTGTTCCTGCAGGTGAAGATGGTTTAAAGCCGGTACAAAGAAGGTTTTTACATGCATTGAAAGAAATGGACGATGGTAGGTTTAATAAAGTGGCAAATGTCATCGGATCTACTATGCAATATCATCCCCACGGGGATGCTTCCATTGGCGATGCCATAGTGAATATTGGTCAGAAAGAATTATTGCTGGATATTCAGGGAAATTGGGGAGATATTCGAACAGGAGATCCCGCAGCAGCAGGAAGATACATTGAAGTTCGACTTTCGAAATTTGCTTTAGAAGTTTTATTTAATGAAGACACCACAGAATGGCAAATGTCATACGATGGCAGAAAAAGGGAGCCCGTTACCTTACCAGCAAAATTTCCTTTAGTTTTAGAAATGGGTGTGGAGGGCATAGCTGTAGGGCTTTCCACTAAAATAATGCCTCACAATTTTATTGAACTTTGTGATGCATCCATTAAACACCTAAAAAAACAAGCTTTTATTTTATATCCAGATTTTCTTACGGGTGGCTCTATTGATGTTAGCAATTATAACGATGGGGCAAGAGGAGGAAAAGTAAAGATGAGAGCCAAAATATCTGAGGTTGATAAAAAAACTTTAAAAATTACTGAGATTCCTTTCTCAACCACCACTGGGAGTATAATAGAATCCATTATTAAAGCCAATGACACTGGAAAAATAAAAATTAAAAAAGTAGAGGACAATACTGCAAAGAATGTTGAAATAATTATACATTTAGCTCCAAACACCTCTACTGATATTACTATTGATGCTTTGTATGCTTTTACAAATTGTGAAGTCTCTAATTCGCCCAATGCAGTTGTAATAATTGACAATAAACCTCATTTTTTAGGGGTGAGCCAAATTTTAAGAAGTTCCACAGATCAAACCGTTCACCTACTTAAAAGAGAGCTGGAAATTAAGAGGTCGGAGCTAATGGAGAAAGTGTTATACAGCTCTTTAGAAAAAATATTTATTGAAAACAGGATATATAGAGATATAGAAGAATGTGTAACCTTTGAGGCAGTTATTGACACCATAGATGCTGGTCTGGAACCCTTTAAAGCTGATTTTTATAGAGTTATTACGCGAGAAGATATATTAAGACTTACCGAAATTAAAATCAAAAGAATCTCCAAATACGATGGTTTTAAAGCGGAAGATCTTATGCGAAAACTTCAAGAAGAACTCTTAGAAGTGGAAGATAACTTAGCTAATATTATTAGATATACCATTGATTTTTTCCAAGACTTAATAAAAAAATATGGAAAAGGTAGAGAACGCAGAACAGAAATAACCCAATTTGGAGAAGTGCAAGCCGCGGTGGTGGCAGCAAATAATCAAAAACTTTATGTGGATAAAGAAGGCGGTTTTATTGGCTATGGATTAAAGAAAGATGAACTGGTAATGGAATGTTCAGACATTGATGATATCGTAGCATTTAGAGCCGATGGGAAATTCTCAATTACTAAAATTCAAGAAAAAGTTTTTGTAGGCAAAAACATAAATTACTGTTCTGTTTTTAGGAAAAACGACGAACGTAGAATCTACAATGTGATTTATTTAGATGGCCAAACAGGAAGAACTTTTGCCAAACGTTTCGCGGTAACTGGGGTTACAAGAGACAAAGAATATGACCTCACAAAGGGTTCGGCAAGATCAAAAATACTCTATTTTTCTGCCAATGAAAACGGAGAAGCAGAAATTGTTACTTTAAATTTAACTGCTAGCTCAACAGCCAAGAAGAAGGTATTTGACTTTGATTTTGCCGAATTATTGATAAAAAACAGATCGGCTATGGGTAATCTAGTCACAAAATATTCTGTTAGAAAAATCACCTTTAAATCGGCTGGGGTTTCTACATTAGGTGGAGTGGACATTTGGTATACTTCCGCCTTAGGAAGGCTAAATAAAGATGAGCACGGACAATATTTAGGAAATTTTGGGCCAAATGATAAAATAATAGTGATTTACAAAACGGGCGAATATGAGCTAACAAATTTTGAATTAACCAACCATTATGAACAACGCCAGGTACAATCTATAGCCAAGTTTAGTGAAAAAGGAGTTATTTCTTGTATTTATTACGACGGTGACCAAAAAAATTACCACATAAAAAGATTTTCAATAGAAACCTCTACTTTAGACAAAAAGTTTTTGTTTATTACGGATCATAATAGGTCGGAATTAATGATGGTTTCTTACGATAAAAAACCTCGAATTGAAATTAAATTTAAAAAGCAAAGAAAATCTGAAACAGAAACTTTGATTTTTAAAATGGAGGAACTAATTGAAGTAAAAGGTTGGAAAGCATTAGGTAATAAACTAAATTATGATAAAATAATTGAAATAAAAGTGTTGCCTTCTGAACAAGATGCTGAGGAAGAAGAGGAAGAAGACCGTATTGATTTAGCAATTGAAAATTCAAATTCAGAAGAAGAATATGAAACAGAAAGCAATCAGGAGGTAAGTGTAGAAGTGGTAATTACCAATGAATTGGAAATTGAAATTATTTCTGAAAATGAAAAAAGAATTGAGGTTACAAACGAAAGCCAAATTGTGATTACCGAGTCTTTGGAGGAGGTGCAAGCATCAGAAAAAGGTTCCTCTGAAACAGCAGAGCCTAATTCAAGTAAAGAGGAAGAAAAAAGTAAAAAAAATAAAAAAGTAAATACCGAAAAGGATAAAAACAAAGACAATATTAATGGTGATGGACAGCTAGGGCTATTTTAATTAAAGTATATCAAATACAATGATATCATCGTTTTGATAGCTACAACAGATATAAGATGTCAAAAGAAAAAGTTCTACTATTATTATTTTTATTTTCATTAAAATGCTCAGCACAAAGTAGTTACTTTGTAGCCAAAGGAAAAATTCTTGAAAAAGGCAGCGAAATTGCACTGAGTCAATCTTACATTTGTATTCCCAACACCGGCTACGGTACAGCCCCTAACGCTGAAGGTGACTTTATTTTTAAATTTCCAAATATCAATCTTGACTCCCAAGTTGTGGTAGCATTAATTGGGTATGAATCTGTAAAATTTACTGCTAAAGAATTAAAATTAGACAGCAATATTATATTTTTAGAAAAAAAGCCCCTATTTAATGCATCCTTTGGTTTATCCGATGTAAGAATCTTAATGAAAGCAGCAATAGATAGCATTCCAGTAAACTATCCAAATTCTCCTACTTTTCAAAATGGGTTTTATTTTGAACAAATTAATTTACCTTCTGTAGGTGCCATCAAAATAAATGAAGGAATTTTTAGAGTCGAACGTTTTCCACAAGAAAAAGAAAAGTTAGAAAAAGTAAAACTTTTAAGAGGGAAACGAATGGAATGGATAGGACAAACCGCAAAAATAGATGGTTGGGGTTTTCAAAACGGCTCAGATTTGGTTTGCAGGTCGCTAGAAACTACACTTCCCGACTTTTTACAAAAAAAACGAATGGGCCAGTTTAATTTCAGACTGGATTCCCTCATGACCGTTTTTGATGGCCTACCGCTTATTATTGTTCATTTCTGGCCCATTAATAGCAGATTAAAAGGAGGCAAAGAAGGCACAATTTATCTAGAACCTGAAACAAAAGCCATTGTAAGAATAGAATACTCCCTTACTAAAACTGGTCTTAAGGATTTGATAAACTCTAATTCTGGGGCAGTATCTATCGCGGGCAAAAGTGTTAATTTTTACACACAATATCGTCTATTTGATAAAAAATGGAGATTGCAAGAATCAAAAATAGTTTTTGAAACTCATTTTGAGGAGAGGCTTGATAAAAAATTTAAAATTGATGCCACCATTAGTATGCGATATGTTTCATTCGAAAATTTACCGCTGTTAAAATCGAATATATTTCCAGCAGAAATTCTTAATTCTACCAATAATTTCAGTCCTAGCAGATCAGTTTCTTCTGAATATTGGACGCCTTATAGCTACTTAAAAAGTACAAATGAAGCCTTAAAACTTGCTTCCATACTTAATAAATAAGGTTTAATTTCTTTTTTTTTCAAATTCCTTATTACTGGTGTCCGATTAAATTAAGAAAAAAGAACTTTTATATGTTAAGTAACTGATAATCAACAATCCCGTAGGGATTTAATGTTGGTAACAAAAAGTACCCCCTTCAAATCAAAAGCCCTGTAAGGGCTTAATATTTAGGTGATTATACTAATAGATTTTATTTTGTCGGATGTCAGTAATTCCGTATGAATATTATTACGGAAAAAACTCCAACAAATAGGACTTTAAGTAGTATTTTTACGAGTCATAAACTTGTAAAATGAAAAAGACAATTTCTGCTAAAAATATATATACAGCCGGTAAAATTTTAAATAATCAAATGCTTACTATTCAGGATGGTGTAATCAGTGCCATTCATGAAACGTCCAAGGATACTTCCTTTGATTTTGAAAACATAGCTCCTGCCCTATTCGATATCCATATTAATGGTGGTGAAGAATTTCATTTCACCCAAAATCCAAGTGAAGAATGTCTATTTGACATGCTTTCAGCCGCGGAAAGCAATGGAACTGGTTATATACTACCCACTTTAATCACTTCTTCTGTAGAAAACATAAAAGTTGGAATTAATGCGGTAAAAACTTTTATAAAATCCAATCCAAATTCTGGTATTATTGGGATGCACTTGGAGGGGCCTTTTTTAAATCCCAAAAAAAGAGGGGCTCATTTAGAAAAATATATACAAAAACCAAGTGATTTACTGATTAAAGAACTTTTAGAATTTGGCGAAGACACGCTAAAATTGATGACCATTGCACCAGAAATGTTTACTAAAGGGCAAATAAATCTCCTTTTAAACTCAAAAATAAAAATATCGGCTGGTCACTCCAATGCTACTTATTCAGAAGCTCAGGAGGCATTTAGTCAAGGAATTAACTTAGTCACCCATTTATATAATGCCATGTCGGCTTTTACACACAGGGCACCGGGTTTAATTGGGGCTAGTTTATTAAATACGGAAGTATATGCCCCTATAATTTTAGACGGAGTGCATTGCGATTGGTCGGCGGCAGAATTAGCCTTAAGAAATAAAAAAGAAAAGCTTTTTCTTATCTCAGACGCATTATTTCAAAACCATAAAAAGAAAATTTTTAAATGGGAAGAATTTGATGCTAAATTAATTGATAATCAATATCTTAATTCCGAAAATAATTTAGCCGGAGCCACCATTTCTCTTTTTGATGCAGTAAGAAATGCAGTGGAAATGTTAAAAATCCCCTTAGAAAGGGCTTTAGAAATGGCAACTGGAATACCTGCTAGTTTAATAGCGACAGAAAGAAAAATAGGAAAAGTAACCGTAGGATTTGAAGCCAGATTTATAAGTTTTCCAAATGATTTAAAAATGGCCAGTATAATTAAATTTTAACTTTCACTAAATATTGAAATTATAATTTTTACCATAAATTCTTTTTATTCTGAAATTATAATAATATTTATATTTAGACCATTTGATTTACCTTTAATGAATTATCTTAATGAAAACTGAATTAATTAATGCCCTATTGTCTGCCAAAAATGGGGACTGGGAAACCGCTCATCAAATAGCCCAAAGTAAAGAAGGAAACCCTGATTATGATAGATTACATGCCCTATTACACCGAATAGAGGGCGACACAGCAAATGCTAAATATTGGTATAGTATTTGTAATATGGCTATTTATAAAGGTTCTATAGAAGATGAAATTGAGGAATTAATGGCTATATTTGGCGGTTAAATTTTTAAGTCCGTTTAATAAGATTTTCTTTGTTTTTAACGAAAATAGTATTATTTTTCTTTCTCAAAACCTACCGTTTGTGCTTTCTACTATAAAAAATTGCGTTTTTTGTTTTTCCTTTTGTCAGGATTGTGTTTTTTATATTCTTAAAATCAATGAAAGTAAAAGATTTTCTTTTATTTGCCTTAGTATGGTTTACGACCCAAATGTCCTTTGGGCAATTGGTGATTAATGAAATAATGGCATCTAATTCAAATTCTGTTCCTGATAATACAGGAAAGTTTTCAGATTGGATTGAGATATACAATTCTTCTTCTAACCCTATAGATTTAAATGAATATTACTTAAGTGACACAAAAGACCACCTTACCAAATTTAGATTATCTTCTGTAAACAACAACTTAACTATTCCGCCTAAAGGCTTTTTAGTGGTTTGGTGTAGTGGTGTAGCTGCAAACGGAAACCTTCATACCTCGTTTGCACTTTCCGCCGAATCTGAAAGTGTAGTATTAACGGATCCAAACGGAAAAACGGTCATAGACGAACTCAGTTTTCAAAACCAAAGAGAAAACATTTCCTATGGAAGACAACCAGATGGAGCTGTTGCTTTAAAATATTTTTTAGAGCCAAGTCCAAAAAAATCAAATAACGCAATAACCTCCTATTTAGATTTTGTAAAGAACCCAATATTCTCTAAAATTGGAGGATTTTATAGCGATGCCTTTGAGGTAAGCCTCAGCCATTTAGACCCATCTGTAAAAATATATTACACCACAGACGGTTCCATACCTAGCCCAACAAACTTACTTCCTAAAACGTACTCTTTCAAAAATGTGTATGCAGAAAAAAATGGAGATCAAGAAGGCCAATTACAAACTAGATCGTATGTAAGTTACCCCTATGCTAGTAAAATATCGGTAGTAAAAAAAATAAACAAAAAGAACGGAATTAGTTCTATTTCTTCTACCTGGCATAATTCTCCAGAATATTTTCCAGATTCAGAAACAGATAAAGCATTTATTATAAGGGCCATTGCCATAAAACCTGGGTATTTGCCTAGCGAAGTAGTCACGAATACATATTTTATAGGTACACAAGGCTCCAGCTCTTCGGGTTTTCCAGTAATCTCAATGACCATGCAGGAAAATCATCTATTTGATTACACTACTGGAATATACACCGCAGGCCTCCGTTTTGATAACTACAGAAAAGAAAATCCGGATAAAGAAATAGATTTATGCAGTCCTGGAAACTTTTCGAATGAAGGCGAACTTTGGGAAAAACCCGGTAATTTTGAATTTTTTAAAAATAATACCCAAATCATAAGTAAAGACTTAGATTTAAGAATTCAAGGTGCATGCTCGCGTTCTTTCCCATATAAAGCTTTGCGATTATATGGAAAAAAAGAACTCAACAGCGTTTCTCTTTTTGGAAATTATCCAGATATTAAACAACAAAATTTTATTTTAAGAAACTCTGGGAATGACTATAACGGTACTTTGTTTAGAGACGAACTGGTGCAGCGTATGGTGAGTCATTTTGACTTTGCGAGCCAAAAGTCCCAACCCGCCGTCATGTATTTAAACGGCGAATATTGGGGAATTCACATGCTTAGGCAACGAATAGACAAATATTTTTTAAAGGAAGAATTTGGAGTGAGTTCTGAAAATGTAGATGTTAGAAAAATAATTTGGACGGGTTCTGATGAAATTGATTATGGCGATGGGCTTCATTACGAGCAAATGCTTGATTTTTTAAACAATAATGACCTATCTGATGACAACAACTATAACAAAGCAATTTCTTTTATAGACCCCGAAAGTATAATTGATTATCAGATAGCAGAAATTTTCGTGGGAAACATAGATTGGCCACAAAATAATGTAAGACTTTGGAGAAATAGAACACCCAACTATGCACCTTCGGCTCCTTTTGGTCATGATGGTAGATGGAGATATCTTTTTTATGATGCAGATAAAAGCTTAGGAATGATTGTAAATGAAGACTTCGACAATTTGAAAAGAGCTTTAGAAAAAGAAGAAAATAATATTTTTCATGCTTTTATTCAAAATGAAAAATTTAAGGAGCGATTCATCATTCGTTTTTTGGACCATATCAACGCTAGTTTCTCTCCAAAAATTTCCAATGCCATTTTAAATGAGTTCAAAATTCTTTTTAAATCGGAAATTCCGGCCCATATAGCTCGATGGAAAACCATTCCTTCTATGCAGGACTGGGAAAACAATGTTGCAATAGTGGAAAGATATTTGAATAATAGGCCAGAAAAAACAATAGAATTTTTGAAATCAAATTTTAATCAAGGCCAAGAATATACCATTTCTTTAAATACAAACAATTCGAACTTAGGTTTTGTAAAAATAAACACCCTCACGCTAGAGGAAACCTTACCTGGAATAAAATTTGGGGAAAATGGAGAATGGAAAGGGAAATACTTTTCTAATCTTCCTACCAAAATTGTGGCTGTAGCAAAACCAGGTAGTAAATTTTTATATTGGAAAAGTTTAGGGCAAACTATAGAAGACAGCACCATCATTATTAATTTAGAAGAAGACGTCAGCTACACGGCTTATTTTGAGCAAACCAATCTAGTTAATTCTGAAAATATTCCAGCCGCTTCTTTGGCCGATTGTGGTTATTTCTTCAAAGAATGGAGTGCTTTTTCGGCAAAGGGAAGTGCACCTCCTCATGCTAAATTTGTTTTTCTAAACCAAAAAGATCCAAAAATATCCTCCCAAATAGCTGGTTTTACATCAGGAACCTACAATTTAAATAGCAAATCAAGAATAAATGGCCTAGAGGAAAACGGAATCTCTTTTGTAAATACCAGTGGCCCAAGCGATAACGAGGGCTATCCTTTTAATCAATTGGGAGGGATGGTCTTAGCTCTCAACACCCTTGGAATAGACTCCGCCAGGATTTCATGGACCAATAGAACTATTGAACCTGGAGAGAGAAAATATGCTATTAGACTTCAATATCGTATAAATGAAAAGGATGATTTTGAAGATTTTGATTTCAATACCGAGTATGTAGGCGGAACAACTGCGGGGCATATTAAGCAATTTAAAGACCTACTATTGCCTAAAAAATTATTAAACCAACCTTACATACAGTTGTTTTGGAAATATTATTATACAGGTAGTGCTAACTCAGGGCTAAGAGATGAAATTGCTATTGATAATATCAATTTTAGAGTTAACCAGGATTTAATTAAGAAAACAGAACCTAGTGTAGGCATTAATCAAACAAATGGATCGCTATTGGGTGTTAATAATTTAATTCCATCAAGCAGTTTAAGTTTAAAAGATACGGTTTACACCGTAAACAGCACCAATTACCAAAACGTAAGACCCAAGTCGCCCATAATTACTTCAACAAAAACCGAAATATGCGGCAACGAAGTGCTCACATTAAAAGCCTTTGGATGTGTAAATGGGCGGATTCTGTGGTCAAATGGCGACTCAGGGAGAGAAACCCAAGTCCTAGAGGGAACATATGATGCCTATTGCCAATCGACCTGCGGGATATCGGAAAGTTCGAATACTATAAAAATAATAAGAGTGGCGAAAGCCAAAGCTCCTGAAATTAATATAGATAAAAACATCATTTGTGAGGGCGAGGCAGTAAGCTTAAAAATATACGGTTGTGACGGTAAAGTGTTTTGGTCTAATGGATTAAGTGGCAATCAAATTTTAGTAAAACCAAAGCAAGATTCCCAATATTCTGCTAATTGCTTCGCAAATCAATGCTATAGCGAGCAATCAGCACCCGTACAAATCAAAATCGGCAAGCCTTCTGTTCCGGTAATCACAAGTATAACTAAAGCGGTTTGCATTGGAGAAACCGCCTATTTAAATGCTCAAAACTGCGAAGGTCTAGTGGAATGGTCGAATAAAGTCAAAAGCGAAGTATTGAAATTTACAGCTGAAAAATCTGGAGTTTACACCTTCAGATCCCGATGTGTTTCCAAAGATGGAACCTGCTTTAGCGACTGGTCTTCCAATTTCGAAATTCTAGTTTCTGAACTACCCAAAGTCCCAAAAACATTAGTTGAAATTGCTAACCTTTGTCCAAATGAGACCGTAAACTTATTTGATGCCATTTTGGATGTAGATCTTACGGATAAAACTTCTTATTCATTTTACACAGTAGAAGACCCCACTTCTGAAAAACTCTCTCAAATAAATGCTATAGGAAAAGGCTCTTATTATTTATATAGACAAAACAAAGCGGGCTGTTTTTCGGCTCCTTCGAAAATTATAGTAAAAATTAACAGTTGCCAAGGTTCTGTGGTAGGTAGCTTAAAGACCCCAACTAGTGCACTAAAAGTATCTATAAAATCGAACAAAACGGAAGTAAAAGTAGGTGAAGAAGTTCAAATTACCAGTACTGCTAAAAATCTAAGTACCAATAAATTGACAGGGGTAATACTAAATACAGATTTAACCAATAAATTATCAGAGATAAGCCGTGATTATTTAAATGAAAACAACGATTCAATGGAAGGCTCTCGGCCATATGAGCTTAACCCTGGAGAAAGTATTACGCTAAATATTACAGCTAAATCCTTAAGTAATTCAAAAATTGAGGTAAGTTCTGTACTTTCCGTTGAAGATGCCTCTAAAATTAATGTAGCTAATACTAAAGCCAAAATTGTATTGAATGAAAATAATTATAAAGAACTTTTGGGATTAAACTTATTTGCTGATAAACCAAAAAAAATAACGAATACTGTTTATGAAGGCGTACTGAATCTTTGGATTAGCAATATGAGTGCTCTGGATGTAAACCCTGTACAGGTACAAATTGACCTAGATAAGACTTTTGGAAATGGCGCCAAATTAATTCCAGAAAGCGTGAAGGTATCGTTATTAGACAACGTAAAAATAGACCCTACTTTTAATGGCACTTTTACTAATACTACCCTTTTAATTGATTCTTTGAGTACTTTCAAATCAAAAAGCATTCAAAAAGCACAAATCACCTTTAAAGTAGATTTAGAGAAAGCAGAGAAAAGCGTTTTTTATGCCAATGCTTATTTGTTTTCCAAAGCCAATTTGTTGGATGTATCCACAGAAGGTGTATATCCAGACCCCGACAATGATGGAGATTTTAATAACAATAGCCAAGCTACAGCCATAGTATTTGAAAGAAACACCGCAACTTCAGGTATAGCTGCCTCCCAAGTGATCGTAGATTCTGCAATTTTAAACAAAGACACCCAAGTCTTTACATTTTTGATTCAAGTTAAAAATACTGGAAACGCCACACTCAATAAGATAAAGGTGTACAACAACTTAAAAGATACTTTTGGGAAAGACACAAAATTCCTTTCGGTGGGCTTACCCACTACCAGCAAAAGGTCAAAATTACGAGCCAATGAAAATTTTGATGGAAATTATAATCCTCAAATGTTGGTAAATAAAGAGTTTGACAATTTATTGCCAAACCAAACAGATAGTATTTATTACAGTCTAAAAATAGAAAATAATTATAATTTTAGACCTTATTTTAACAAAATTGTAGCTTCTGGACTTACGAGCAGCGGTAAAATGGTTTCAGATACTTCTAATAATGGGTATTATATTAATCAGAGTTTATCAGATCCCACGGTAATAAAATTGGCTATTGATTTTAAAGATAAGATAGTAATAAGGGATGGTTTCTCTCCTAATGGCGACAACGCCAACGATCAATTAGAAATATTTGTTCCCAATGGTATTGAGCTGGATTTTCTTGAAATTTTCGATAAATGGGGACATAAAGTGAAAAGTTTTACCATGAAAGATATTCAAAATAATAGAATATTGTGGAATGGCGAAACGGTATC
>JANNWE010000167.1:0-4949 GCA_031414675.1 Cytophagaceae bacterium | reverse complement strand
CAAAAAGGGCGTTACGAAAAAGGTCATTTCGGCCCGGAAGTCAGTTTTAGCCGAGAATTAAAGAAAGCGGGATACAATCCTGCCATATTTAAATATTGTTTGGGCGGAACTGGGTTGGCACGCGACTGGAAAACTCCCGGTGAAGGAGGTATTTACGACAATATGGTTAAAGAGCTTAAGCCAGCTATTAAAAAACTTCAGCACGATGGCTACAAGGTTAAGGTCCGTGGGTTTATTTGGATTCAAGGAGAAACGGATGCCGGAGATGAAAAAACAGCAAGCGAATACCAACAAAATTTACAAAGACTATTAACCCATTTACGCTCAAATGTATTGCAAGTTTCCGATTTAAAAATAATTCTGGGCGTTGACGAACAACACGGATTTGTAAAAAATCGTCCCATAGTTGTTGATGCACAAAAAAGAATCGCCAATAACGATGTAAATATTATTTACACGACCATGTATGGTTTACCCAAAGCCGATGCGACTCACTTAACTCCAATTGGATTGGTAGAACATGGAAAACGTATTTTCAATGCTTATCAAATTTTGTCTTCAGAGAATAAAAAACCAATCGATGTGTACCTTATTGGTGGCCAATCAAACGCCACTGGGCAAGGGTATATGAAAAACATTCCTACAGATTTTAAAATAGATAAAAGGGTTCAGTTTTATTATTCAAAGGAATTAGGTGGTGGCGGAGTGCCGATGCAATGGGGTTTGTTGTGCCAGGCATCAGAAACTCCTGATAGATTTGGGCCTGAGTTAAGCATGGGTACGGCTTTAAAAAAGGCTTATCCTGATAAGGAGATGGCATTGATAAAACATGGTCTTTCTGGCTCAAATCTTTATCACCACTGGAATCCAGGGAAAGATAAATCAGATTCAATAAATTTTGGCCCCGAGTTTAAGAAGTTTATACATACGGTTGTGGCTGGTTTGAAAGATTTAGAAAGACAAGGGTACAAACCACAGATAAAAGCGATGGTCTGGCAGCAAGGCGAAGGTGATGCTCGCGATATTGCAGGAATGGAAAACTCAAATAATTATGGTAAAAATCTAAATCATTTTATAAAAAGGGTACGTCAACACTTAGAAGCACCAGAAATGCTTTTTATTTATGGCTATGTTATCCCTGTTCCATTAGAGCGCTTTACGGGTAGGGAAGAAATTCGACTAGCACAAAAGCAATTAAGCCAGAATTCAGGCCATGCTTTGGCTGTTAAAGGAGCATTTGTGGTTGAAACCGACGATTTGCCCTTACGAAGCGACGAACCTAATTCGCCATACCTGGATGACAAAATTCATTTTAACACCTTTGGAATTTTGGAATTGGGAAAACGTTTTGCAGAAAAAATAAATGCAGAAATCAAATGAAAAAATATGAAAATTGATTAAAAAAAAACATGGTTAACTTTTCAGAAACATTGAATTACAACAATTCACAATAATGAAAACAGAATGGCTGAAATTGCAGACAATCATCTCGGTATTAGATTTCAACAATGGTGACAATTGTAATCATAGTAAACACTAGGAACTGCTAAGATGGGATTTGCCAAAATGAATGCCAGAGGAAGCCATGTTTCAACTTTTGCTTTTCAATTTGGTTTCTATAAACTCGGGGTATTGAATTCTATTTCCCAAACTCGGCCAAGCCCTTTTTTTTGTGCATAATAATTATTCCATATTCCAAGCCGATCAACGTAAAGCGTTCGAATAAAAAGCAATAAAAAATGAAAACAGAATTATTGAGCATCATTCCTGTCCTCCCATCAGCAGACCTTGAAAGGGACATTGCTTGGTACAATGAAAAATTAGGTTTTGAAATTTATTTTTCTGATAAAATGTATGCTGTACTTTACAGAGAAAATATTTGCTTACACCTGCAGTGGCACGCTGATACACCTGAAGACCCATTGCTTGGCGGTTCGGTAATTAGACTATTTGTAAAAAACATAATGCCAATTTTTGACGAACTTGTAGAAAGAGGCACGGTTACTCAAGAAAGTTTGAAAATCAATACACCATGGAAAACAAATGAATTTGGATTTTTCGACCTAAACAATAATGCAATTTTTATAATGGAAAATTCGCTAAACAATAAATGACCCCCTTTACTAAAAAAATACTTGCTATGGAAGTTGATAAAATTATTGAATTCATTAGTCGTGGACGAACAGACTATATTTTTGAGTTATTAAAACAACCTAATTGGAAAGATATATTGCTTGATGGACAAGTAAAGCCTTTACAATGGCTGGTATATTATAATGACACAACTGCTTTGAAGGCGGTTTTAAAAGAAGGCGGCAATCTCGACAGTATTAATTTAAATGACGAGTTAGGGAACGCTGCGTTTTTCGGACACTGGAAAGTATGTGACTTCTTACTAAATAACGGCGCAAATGTAAATGCTTATGTTGAAAAAACTAATGAAACACCACTTCACAATGCCCTTTCCAAAGCGGGGCGACCTTATTATTTTTATGTGGTAAAACTTCTTATTGAAAAAGGTGCAAACGTAAATGCTAAAACAATAGCAGGAATAGAAACAGGGGCATTTATGCGGGACGTAAGGACAAAAGGAGAAACACCTTTGCACAGGGCGGCAGCTTACTCTGACGAAAAAACAATTTCGTATTTGATAGACAATGGAGCAGACAAATCAGCCAAAGACGCTAATGGAAATTCACCTCTAAGTTGGGCAAGCGAACATCTGCGCCCAGGAGCAATTTTATCATTGTTAGCTTATGAGGGATTTCAAATTAACGATAAACATAAATCAATAAATACAAGCGACCACGGACACGGCTGGGGAAACAGTATGGATTTGAATTTATTGGGTGACTATCTGCCAGAACAGAAATAACAACGAACAATAGGCGGTTTACCAATTTGGAGGGCAACTTATATATGTTCAACCTTTTGTTCGCTATTCTGCTTCTGTTTGAGTTAACGAAAAAAGCGAGCAATAGAATAAAAAATGAACATTTATTAAAAATTTATCTGCGGTTAACGGCTGACCATTTTCAAATGCCGCCACATCGCCAAGCCGTACCTTTTGTAAGTATTGTAAAGCGAAATCCTACTGAAAATAAAGTAATCTAAAAATGGTTAATAGCAAATAAATAAAAACTATATGAATTTTACAAAATTGATACCAAGTGTATTTTATACAGACATTTCAGAAGGACTTAAATTATTTGTCGATTGTCTACAATTTAAAATTGAATATCAAGATTTAAATACTTCACAACCTTACTGTGTATTAAAAAAAGACGGAATAAGTCTAATGCTTTTTCAAGATGAACAATTAGCGAAAGAGCATAATCCAGAACTAAGGCTTACAACGGATAATATTGAAGAGGTATATGCACAAGTATCTACATCACATCCTCATTTGCTTCATCCAAATCTTAACAAAGTTACAGATAGGCCTTGGGGTGCGAAGGAGTTTGCGATTAAAGACAATCAACTCGGTATTAGATTTCAACAATGGTGACAA
This sequence comes from Cytophagaceae bacterium, assembly GCA_031414675.1. Taxonomy (GTDB): domain Bacteria; phylum Bacteroidota; class Bacteroidia; order Cytophagales; family Spirosomataceae; genus Leadbetterella. Next base: position 1,438 of record JANNWE010000167.1, on the reverse strand, counting down.
TTATTACCATAGTAAACAAAACGAACCGCTAAGATGGGATTTGCCAAAATGAGGGCGGAAGGAAGCTATGTTATAACTTTTATTTTTCAATTTGGCTTCAGTTATTTGGGTGGACATAATTCTGTTTCCCTAACTTCAACAAACCTTTGACATTAGCTTTAATGATAGGACCCCTAAATAGACCAACAATACGGATAAAATAAATGGAGCAAATTAGACAGGTAATGAAACAGATGATTAACGTTTCGGAAGACGAACTAAATGACTTTTTAAGGGGAGCAATAGCAAAAAAATATAGGCGACAAGAAACAATTAGCCAACCAAACCATATTCCGAACGAAATATTTTTTATTAACAAAGGACTTATTAGGGTATTAATAACCGACAATGAAGGCACTGAACATACCATACATTTTGCCTTAGAAAACCAATTCATTGCAGACTATTCAAACTTTATTCAGCAACAAGCTTCTATGTATAGTTTGCAGGCTTTAGAAGAAACACAGGTAGTAGTTTTGCCTCGTTCCGCTATTGAATGGGGCTATAAAAATTTAAAAGATGGGCAAAAAATGGGTCGATTAATAGCAGAATATTATTTTATTTACCAAGACGACCGAATTAAAAACAGGTATATCAGAACACCGAAAGAACGCTATGATAGCATAACAGAAGTTTTTCCGAACATACACAACCGAGTGCCGCAACACATGATTGCTTCCTATTTGGGCATTAGTCCAATTCATTTGAGTAGATTAAAAAAAGCTGAAATTAAATGAAATTAAAAGACGAAATACAAACCTTTCATGCCAAAACCCAAGAAGAATGGAGGATGTGGCTGGAGAAAAATCATCTAGTAGAAAAAGCAATTTGGCTAATTATCTATAAGAAAAATAGCAAAATACCAAGTGTATATTATCCTGAGGCAGTAGACGAAGCCCTTTGTTTTGGATGGATAGACAGCAAACCCAACAAAAGAGATGATGAAAGTTATTATCAGTTTTTTGCAAAAAGAAACCCCAAAAGTAATTGGAGCAAAGTAAACAAAGAAAAAGTAGCCCGTTTAATGGCAAAAGGATGGATTGCTCCTGCTGGGATAGAAGCCATAGAAATTGCAAAAAAAAATGGTACTTGGACAGCACTAGATGATGTTGATAAATTAATTGTACCTGATGACCTGCAAAAATTATTGGATGTAAACAAAATAGCAAAATACAACTGGGAAAGATTTCCACCATCATCAAGAAGAGGAATTTTAGAATGGATTTTAAACGCAAAACAAGCCACAACCCGACAAAAAAGAATTAGTGAAACTGTGAAATTGGCAGAAAAAAATATTAAAGCAAATCATTACCGCCAATAAAACTATAAACATTTGTTATCGTTTCCACCCAGCCAATCATTCGATATTTGCATTATTTTTTAAAGCAAATACCGTGGC
>JANNWE010000166.1:0-2395 GCA_031414675.1 Cytophagaceae bacterium | reverse complement strand
TTCTCATAGGCAAAAGGACCAACATAATTGCTGAAAAGTTCTAGTACTTTTTTTGTGGGTTCATCAAAATCATAAAATCCCGCTTCTCTATCTTTGGAATACACCCAAGTTTCTATAGATTTTCCTTCAAATTTATCTACATATTTTACTGCAAAATCAGCCACTCCGAGCACAGTCAACCAGCAGGAAACAGGGACAGATTGCTTCCAATGTGTTAACCTCACATTGTTACCCAAATCAGATTCTTCAAGTAATAATCCATTGGAAATTACTTTGTAATGAGATGGTGCTTTTACAATAAATTCAGAAGTGGCTTTGTCTGAAGGGTGATCTAATGTGGGGAGCCAATGACGTGCTTTATTGGGCCAGTTTTCACAGAAAAAACTACGGTCTCCATTTCTTGTTGGGCCTATTTTTAATCCATCAAAAGGTATTCCGTGATATTTAATGGTAAACACCAATTCAGTGTTGGCAACAGAGGGGCTTGGCAAATTGACAATTATCTCATCATTTTGGTGGGTAAAGATAACAGGTACGTTGCCAACTTTTATGGAATCAATTTGCATTCCTTTGCCTTGCCTTTCAATTGTTTTATTGATTAGATCTAAGCGAAAATTTCGGATTCCTGAGTTTTTAAACATAACGCTTATTTTGGCATTTCCCAAAATTTCATCAGAGGTGTCCGACAAAGTAAGGTGAAAAGCGTAATGTTTGATATCAATGTTTTTATTGACTGGATAATCATCAGCAAAAACGAAATTGGGCAATAATAGCAAACTTATTGCCATTAAAATGTATTTTATATTTCGCATCAATGTAGTGTTATTTTTTTGAGGTAATTGCCTTTGGGATCAACTTGTGGGGCGAACGTGCTATTCACTGTTATTCCTTCTGCAGGGATACTTACTTTCTCTAATTTACCATTTGAAATAATGTCAAATGGTAAAGGCATAAAGAAATTGTTTAGTTTTATCAGGTATTTTTGATAGCCAATTTCTTTCACATCTATGTTCAAAACATCTGTGGTTCTCAAAAAGAAATCAAAAAACGGTTTGAGGTTTTTTCCGGTTTCTGTGCTAAAAAGTTTTTCAACATCATCGGTAGTTACACAATTGTCATAGGTATATTTTGAGTCAGTAGCCAGTTTTTTTAAAGTAGGAAAGAAAACCTCATCGCCAATTACATATCTTAAGCTATGCATAAAAAATGAACCTTTTCCATAAATATCTCCTCCAGAATAAACTTCTTCCTCTGTTATTTCCTCGCCCAAAACCATAGCTTTTCTATTTTTTACACCTCTTCTGTGGCGATCTATCATAGTGTTATACTCTGTTTCTCCGCCTATTTCTAACATGGCTAATGCTTCTGAATAAGTAGCGATGCCTTCCTGTATCCACATGTGTGCCCAATCTTTGTTGGTAACCTTATTGGCCCACCATTCGTGTGCATATTCATGAAAAAGGTTGTCGGAATATTCCTGACCATTTATAGTTTTATATTTAAATTTATTGTCGAAGGTAATCATGGTTTGATGTTCCATTCCCGAATTAGGAACTTCGGCAATTCCGATTTTTTCTTTGGCCCAAGGATATTCGCCAAAATACTTTTCCAAAATTTTAGTATCTCTTTTTTTAAGTTCTATCACTTTTTTGGCTTGAGCTGTATCGGCCTCTAATACATAATATTCAATGGGTACCTTATTCCCTTCTACTGTGGTGTAGGTATCTTTTGCTACTTTGTATTTACCAATATTAAATAAAATACAATAGTTACTTATGGTGTAATTTGTTTTCCAATAATAGGTTGATCTATTTTTTTTAGTCGTCACATTCATCAATAAGCCAGGCCCCGCCACCACCAAATTTGAAGGAATTGTAATTTTCATATCCACCCCTTCATTAGGTTCGTCGCTTGGATGGTCTTTACATGGAAAATACATTTTGCCGCCTTCTCCTTGAATATTTATAGATATCCAGTCATTACCAGTTACATCTTTTGCCCAGGTAAAGCCTCCGTCCCATGGTGGTTTTACAGCCACAGGGGGTATGCCATTGTATTCAATTTTAACTTTCTGATTTCCAATGTCAAAGCCCTTGGGGTTAGTAATAAATATTTTATCATTTTTATGCAGAAAAGAAACACTCTTGCTATTCACTTTAATGCTTGTTACTTTATACAAATGAATCAAATCCAATAGGAGTGTATCTGTTTTTTTTGCTACATTTAAACTTACCTCGGTAAAGCCAGCAATGGATTGGTTGGCAATGTCCACTTCTAATTCAATGGTATAATGTCTAATATCCATAATAGCTTGAAGTGGGCTTAGCTTGCCCCCGGAAGTAAGATACAAGATATCTCTATTATTTATGTCATCTCTGTTTTGGCTTATGGCGGT
>JANNWE010000165.1:0-1827 GCA_031414675.1 Cytophagaceae bacterium | reverse complement strand
TAACACTGCTGCTTATGGGCGGCTCTACTTTTGCCATTGGTTTAGTGCCAAACTATGAGACCATTGGTTTTATGGCACCGCTTACAATTCTTATTTTAAGGCTGTTGCAAGGCTTGGCTATTGGCGGGGAATATGGCGGTGCAGCCACGTTTGTAGCCGAACATTCGCCCATTGGTAAGCGTGGGTTTTGGACTTCGTGGATTCAGATTACGGCACCAATTGCATTTCTATTGACGTTTTTGGTCATTTATATTTTTAAAAACGCAATGGCTCTATCGGCTTGGGAAGATTGGGGTTGGCGACTGCCTTTTTTGATTTCTATTTTTATGATGGGAATTTCAGTGTATATCCGAAAAAATATGGCAGAATCACCCCTTTTTGCTAAAGCAAAAGCTGAAGGTAAAACTTCTATCAATCCATTGAAAGAATCTTTTGGCAAAAAAGCAAATCTTAAATTGGTGCTTGTTGCTTTGTTTGGGATTACAATGGGCTTGGGTGCTATAAGTTGGTCAACGCAATTTTATGTACAAACCTACTTTACACGATTCCTATTTATTGATGGTGATCAAGTAAATACCATCATCATCATTGGTATATTGTTTGGTCTTGTTTTTGATATATTATTTGCTTGGTTATCAGACTATATCGGTCGCAAACCTTTGATAGTGCTTAGTTTGTTATTGTCGTTTTTGTGCTTTCGGCCAGTTTACAACGTAATGTATCAGACCCTTAATTTGAGTCTGAAGGTAGAAAACCGATTGGCAACAAAAATTGAAACACAAAAAGAACCCATTTCTACTACTTCAAAAGATTCAGTAGTTACCACTACCACCCATCATTTTTACACCGATGGCACCGTAGTAAACGAAATCAAGAAAGTACAGAATGGTAAGGAAAAGCTAACCAAAACCATCACCATCAATGCTACCGATAAATGGAAGCTCATTTTTATGTTTTTTTTATTAATGGTTATTGTCACTATGTCTTATGGTCCCGTGGCTGCCTTTTTAGTGGAAATGTTTCCGCTAAAAATTCGATATAGTTCCATGTCATTGCCTTTTCATGTTGGTTATGGCATTTTTGGTGGCTTGTGTCCAGTTATTGCGACTTATATGATTCAAAAAGATCAATTGGCAAACGTATCTGACTACTATTTATCAGGATTAAATTATCCGTTGGTGTTGATAGGTTTATCCTTAGTCATCGGTGTTTTGTATCTCAAAGAAAGTAATGAGCTGAAGCCAATAATTAGTTTCCCTTCTATTCCTACTCAAATTTTAAATGTAATAAAACGATACTTTGGCATTGTTTGGATTGGATTGGGTATTAGTGCTGCCTATTTTGGGGTTGTTGAATTAGGACTTCCCAAAGTAAATTCAGGCATACAAGACGATTTTATTTTTGGCATTATTATGCTGGTATTCATTACGCCAATTGCCAGTATTGGCTTATGCCTTTTTGGGAAATATGCTTTGGATGGGGAGTATGATGGGTGAGCTTAACTCCTCCATATTTAATTTAATTTAATTTAATTTTAATCAAAAATCAACTGTTAAAACAAAATGAAAACAATCGATAAATCCAGAATCGAATCCATTGATATTTTACGAGGTGTTATAAAGGTAATAATGGCACTCGACCATACCAGAGACTTTTTCCATATTAACGCTTGGACAGACGACCCACTGAACCTACAAACCACTACAACAGCCTTATTTTTTACACGCTGGATAACCCATTTTTGTGCACCCATTTTTGTTTTTCTGTCAGGTGTATCTATCTATTTGCAAGCTTTAAGAAAAACAAAAACTGCGTTGAGTCTTTTCT